>CAZITC010000094.1:0-5138 GCA_964542085.1 uncultured Ruminococcus sp.
GAATCGTCGTCATCATCGTCATCGTCGTCCCCGGATAAGGTAATTTGAATTTTGCCCGTGTAATATTTGCTCTTGGAATAATAACCCTTGTAAGAAAGTGTAATTTTGCCGGAAGCATTCTTTTTTGGAACAAAGGTTATATCGTCAATATAAGGATCATCATCCACATAATAGCTTTCGGTTTTGTCTACCTTATCCTCATAATCAGAAGAGGATACATAGTCCAAATAAAGCGTTCCCTTAGAAGAAGAAGGAAGTGATGAAAATACTATGCGGATAAGGTCTTCATCCACCGCATCGGCGCAAGCTTCCTCAAAGTCCTCCACATCAAACTCCACCTCATCGCCATCCTTAGCTGTGTACTTAATTACAGGCGCGTCGTCGTCATCATCGTCATCATCATCGGATGCGGTGATTTTCACCCTTACGGTACCTTCAAGCTCATCGCCAGACTCTGTCATCGCAACATAGCTTATAGTCACCGTTCCGGAAGCAGAGGATTTCGGAACAAAATATACCTTGTTTACAGACTGCGTTCCGGAGCTGTAATATTTCTTGGATGCGGTAACTTTAGCTTCGTTACTGCCCTCATAATCAAAATACAGTGTTCCCTTGGAGGATGCCGGTAAGGTAAACTTAACATAGTCTAACGTATCATCGGTTGCATCCTCGCAAACCTCGTCAAAATCAGCCGATTTAAACTTAATCGCCTCATCGCTTGTTGTGGTGTAGGATATAACATCCGCCTTGCTCACCTTCTCCGTCACCGTTATTTTAATGCTTCCGGTAACGTCATCGCCGGTGCCCGTCATCCTGTAGCCGACGGTTACACTGCCTTCCTTTTTGCCCACAAAGCTTATGTTCCCTATTTCCTCATCGGAAAATCTGTCGCCCTTTGCAATTGCTACCTCGTCCGATGAGCCATATGCATAGTAAAGTGCACCGTATGTGCTTGAGGGAAGCTTCGTAATTTCTATGAGTGAAAAGTCCTTTTCCGTTATAGTTCCGTAAGGAACGGAAAAGTCACGTACTGAAAACACAATCTGCTCGTCAACCGCACCGGTGTACTTAATTTCCTCAGCCGTTTTTTCGGTTTCTTCCGGCTCGGAGCCGGTGTCCTCGTCGGTCTTGCCGCCTTCGGAGCCGGTGCCCTCGTCGGTCTTGCCGCCTTCGGAGCCGGTGCCCTCGTCGGTCTTGCCACCTTCGGAGCCGGTGCCCTCGTCGGTCTTACCGCCTTCAGAGCCCTCTTCTTTCTTTCCGGATTCGCCACCTTCGCCCTCCGTTGCAGATGAAGTTCCCGTTTCCGAAGAGCCCGAAGCCGTTCCCTCCTCTGCCGCAAAAGCATATGTACTTATCGCAAATGAGAAAACAAGAATAATCGCCATTAATTTTGAATAAAAGCCTTTCATAATAAACCTCCTCACATAATGCCAATACTACAGTATATACTATACATCAATAAGGTACTCCTTGTCAATATGCAATATCGAAATAGTTTTCCTCACCTATAATACTGCGCAAGCTCCGAAAAGGTTGCATTTTTATAAAATTTTTATAACACCGTCCGAAAGCTCGTCCTCCTTGCAATCGGTTGCAAGCAAAACTTCCGGATATTTTATCTTAAGCCGTTTTACCGCTTCGGCCACATCCCCGTTTGCTTTGTCTGCAAACTCGGTCACCCCTTGCTTTATCAGCTTTTCGCACTCCCTGTAAATCACGTTCCGTTCTGTCCGTTTTCCCGGCATTTTAATCAATTCTCCCTTCTTTTTTGGATACACAGCATATCTATTCTTAACATTATAACACAAAATAGCTATAAAATAAATACATAATATGTCGAAAAAAGGAGTTTTTTGTATGTCAGTAAAAAGTGTTTCCATACGTATTGAAGAAGAAATGCTGAAAAAGCTCGGCTACATTGCCGATTACGAGGGGCGCTCGGTAAACAGTCATGTGCTTGTTTTAATTCGCGAATGTGTGCAAGCCTTCGAACAGGCACACGGCACCATAGAAGGCGCCATTCGACCGGATATTAACGTTAAGCCATCCGGAAAATAAAAACAAGGTGTAAAAGCGCGCTTTTACACCTTGTTTTTATTTAAATATAGCTTTCGTTTATTCTTTTTCTTACATACCCCAAAAGAAGCAACAAAAGCACAAAAGCCACAATTGCACCCGAGAATATGTAAATCCAGGGCTCTACCGCATTGTCAATTTTAAGTTCCTCCCAAAGTGAGTTCAAAAGCTCCTGCGTTTCTGTGTCCAGCGTTTCATAATAGCTGGACTTAACCCCCTCAGGATAAAGTATTTCCACTGCGTTTTCGTGAGCCTCCTGCATATCTGCAATATACCCCTCATTTTGCGCTACCAAAAGATTAGGCGATGTATACCACGTATACTCCGCATTTGCAACCCCGATTTCCTCCGAAAGCATAAAGTTTATATACTCCTCGGCAATCCCCTTATTTTTTGCGCAGGTCGGAATACACATTGCATCAACGAAAATGTTCGTTCCGCTTTCCGGATAGTAAAATGCAAGCTCCGGGTTATCCTGATACATGGTTAAAAAATCTCCGGCATAATAGGGGGCCGCGGCCGCCGAGGCGTTTTTCATTTTGTTAAACACCTCATCCATAACATAGCTTTGAATAAGCGGCTTTTCTTCTGAAAGCGCATCCTTAGCCTTCTGCCAAAGCGCCTTATCCTTGGTATTAACATCAATGCCCATACTGTACATGGCCGTTCCGAAGGCATCGCGCGGGTTGTTAAACTGAAGAATTTGACCTGAATACTTTTCGTTCCACAAAAGGTCCCAATCATTTGGCGTTTCATCAATAATCGAGGTGTTATAAATAATGCCTACATATCCGCACTGATAAGGCACGCTGTATTCGGAGGTTTTATCGTAAAACGCATATTTATACTGCTCATCTATATACTTGTAATTCGGAATGTTTGAAAAATCCAGCTTTTGCAAAAGGCCTTCATTTATCATTCGCTCAATCATATAGTCAGAAGGAATAACCAAGTCATAGCTTACTCCGCCGCTTCGGACCTTGTTATACATATCCTCGTTGCTGGCATAGGTTGTGTAATTAACCTTAAGTCTTTTTCCGTGCTTTTTGAAATAATATTCCTCAAATTCGCGATTTACATCCAACGTCCCCTCCGAGCCGTCGGAAATATATTCGCCCCAGTTATACACATTAAGGCAGGCAGTTTTCTCACCTCCGCAAGCGGTAAGCGAAAGAAGTGTGAGTGCAGTTAAGGCAACAGCAATTATTTTTTTCATTCCTTAACCCCCTTTTCGGCACGCTGACCCGCAATGTTGGAAAGAATCAGAAGAAGAAGCACAGCGCCGATCATAAGCGCTGAAAGCGCATAAATATCGGGCGTAACCTCCTTTTTCGTCATTGAATAAATTAACAAGGGCAGTGTTTGAAAGTCCGTTCCGGTTGTAAAATAGCTAATTACGAAATCGTCAAGCGACAGGGTAAAGGCCATAACAAAGCCGGATATAATTCCCGGCATAATACTCGGAAGCTCCACCTTAAAAAACGACTGTATGGGTGTACACCCCAAATCCATTGCCGCCTCTGAAAGGCTTTTGTTAAGAGCAAGCACTCTTGGCCTTACCGAAAGAATAACATATGGCAGGCAGAAGGTTATATGTGCAATTAAAATGGTAAAAAAGCTTAAAACCTCGTCTGTATGTAGCAATTGATTTCCGACAAAGACAAAAAGCAACATCATGGAAATGCCGGTTACAATGTCCGGGCTCATCATCGGCACATTGGTAACCGAAAGCACCGCGCCCTTGGTTATGCGCCTTTTCATTTTGCCTATTCCCACAGCCGCCGCAGTGCCGATAAGGGTAGATACGGTTGCGGATGAAAACGCAAGTAAAAGCGTGTTTTTAAGCGCATTAAAGGTGGCAGAGCTTTTGAAAAGCTCTTTGTACCAATAAAGCGAAAAGCCGGTTAACGCACCTGTATTGCCCGTACTGTTAAGCGAAAAAAGCACCAACACCAAAATCGGGATATACAAAATTAAAAATATCAAAAACAAATATATTTTTTCTATTGTTTTCATTTGTTCCTACCCCCTTCCTCACCGGAAAACCTGTTCATTATCCACAGTGAAAGAAGCACCAGCACCATCATAACAAGCGAAAGCGCCGCGCCCGCATTATATGTTGATATGTTTTGAAACTGCCTTTCTATTGTATCTCCCAAAAGATCAAACGTTCCGCCACCAAGCTTTTGCGAAATGTAAAAGGTGCTTATGGATGGCACAAACACCATTGTTATGCCGGAAATTATACCGGACTTTGAAAGGGGCAAAACCACCTTAAACAGAGTTCTAAAGTGACTGCAACCCAAGTCGCCGGCGGCCTCCAACAGGCTTGTATCAATTTTTGTTATTACGTTGTAAATGGGCAGCACCATGTAAGGAAAAAAGTCATACGCCATGCCGAAAATAACCGCGCCTTTTGTGCCGATAAGGTGCACCTTACCGAGGCCGAGGCTTGTAAGAAGGCCGTTTAATATGCCGCCGTCATCCATAATTGCCATCATGGAATAGGTCCTTATAAGTAAGTTTGTCCACATCGGAAGCATGATAAGCATCATAAGCACCTTTTTTGCTGTTGGGCCGGACTTTGCCATAATATACGCCAAGGGATAGCCCACAATGAAAGCAAAAAAGGTTGCAATAACCGAAAGACTCACCGAAAGCACAAAGGTGCCCTTATGCTCCGAAAGTCCCATTATGTTGTCCATGGTAAACGCCCCGTCAACCGTTGTGAAAGCAAAATAAACAACAAAAAGAAGCGGAAGCACGATGAACAAGAGCATCCAAAAAATGTGCGGATAGGCCGCAATACGGCCGGAAAGAGAGTGCTTTTTCATTTAACTTCCCCCTATTCCTCAACAATATCCGCGTCGGAAATTGTATCCATTTCATCGCTAAAGCTTGAATAATCGCCGAATTTGCCCGAATACTCGGATTTTTTCATTATATGTATTGCATCCGGCTCAATATAAATGCCGATTTCTTCACCCTCACCCACATAATCGGTGGTTTGTATCATCCATTTAAAGCCCTTTATATCCACAATTATCTCATAATGGACACCC
>CAZITC010000095.1:0-5122 GCA_964542085.1 uncultured Ruminococcus sp.
CCGATACCTTGACGGAGAAAAATTTATACTATGCTATACGGCTTGAAAACGGTAACATATTAAGGGTTTCAACAACCCAAAGCTCGGTTATTGTTATTCTTTTGGGGCTTATGCATCCCATTATTTGGATTGTGGTAATCGCGCTGGGTGTTTCGCTTTTTCTTTCCTACAGAGTATCCGGCTCTATTGTCAAGCCAATAAATGCCATTGATTTGGATAATCCGGAGGATAACGAGACCTACGAGGAATTGGCGCCTCTGCTAAAAAAAATAACGGCGCAAAGAAAAACTATCCGCCGGCAGATTAAGGAGGCCGAAAAAAGTCGTGAGGAATTTCGCTTAATATGCGAAAACATGAACGAGGGCTTTTTGGTGATTGACAAGGACGAAAAGGTGCTTTCCTACAACAGCGCCGCAAAGTCATTGCTTGGTGCGGACGGTGATGCGAAGGACAGCGTGCTTACCTTTAACAGAACGAAAAATTTCAGGGAGGCGGTTTCCAAAGCGCTTTCGGGCGAGCGCGCCGAAAGCAGCCTTACCGTGGAGGAGGCTGTCTATAACCTTATTGCAAATCCGGTTTACGGCGAAAATGAAATTATCGGTGCGGTTATTGTGATTATTGACGTGACGGAGGCAACAAAAAGGGAGCAGCTTAGACATGAATTTACGGCTAATGTTTCGCACGAATTAAAAACACCGCTAACCTCCATTTCCGGCTTTGCCGAAATGATGAAGGCGGGCGGAATGGATGAGGAAACGGTAGTGGATTTTTCGGCTTCGATTTATAAGGAGGCACAAAGGCTTATCGGGCTGGTAAGCGATATTATGAAAATATCGGAGCTGGACGAGGGCGCGGCCAATGCGGAAAGCAAGCCGGTGGAGCTTTTGTCGCTTTCGGAAGATATTGCCGTGCGCCTTCGTCCCGTTGCTGAGAAAAAGGGAATTAATATAAGTGTTACAGGCGAGATAGCCTGGGCTATGGGGTCGGAAAAAATTATATACGAGATGATTTACAACCTCTGCGACAATGCGGTTAAGTACGGAAAGCAAAACGGCCGTGTTGTTATAAGCATAACCGCGGAGCCGGGCAAGGTACTGCTTAATGTTTCAGACGACGGAATAGGGATTCCGAAGTCTGAGCAGGCGCATATTTTTGAGCGCTTCTACAGGGTGGATAAAAGTCGCTCCAAGGCCGTGGGAGGCACCGGGCTTGGTCTTGCAATCGTTAAGCACGGAGCGATGTATCACAACGCAAAAATTACCCTTGAAAGCACTCCCGGCGAGGGAACAAGCATAACCTTAGCCTTCAAAGCATAAAAATTAAAGCGTTGACAAATAGTTTTGCTTTGTGTATAATTAAAGAGGGTGTATAAATATGAAAGCAATATGGCTTATTGCCGCCGTGATTTTGGCTGGTGCAGAGGCGGCAACCTATCAGTTTATTTCAATATGGTTTGCCTGCGGTGCGGTTTGCGCCATGATAGCGGCGTTTTTTACACAAAATGCGGTTATTCAGCTTGCGGTGTTTACCGTGTGCTCTGTTATATTTTTGCTGGTGTCACGCCCGGTGGTGAAGAGGCTTTCCGCAAACAAAATTCGCACAAATTCGGACAGTTTAATCGGCAAAACCGCTGTGCTGACCGAGACGGCGGATAATGACCGCGCTACCGGTACACTTCGCATAAGCGGCATTGAATGGACGGTGCGAAGTGAGGACGGTCAGCGTATTGAACAGGGCGAAAGGGTAGTAATTGTTAAAATTGAGGGTGTAAAGCTCATTGTAAGAAAGGAAGGTTAAAATGACTCTAATTATTATATTGGTTTTACTTCTCATTGTTTTGGTAATGTCAAACGTAAGAATTGTATCGCAGGCTCACGCGTGCATTGTGGAGCGGCTTGGTGCATATGCTACAACCTGGGGAGTCGGCCTTCACGTTAAGGTGCCGTTCATCGACCGTGTTTCACGCCCAATAAGCTTGAAAGAGCACGTTGCGGATTTTCCGCCTCAGCCGGTTATTACCAAGGATAACGTTACCATGCAGATTGACACGGTGGTTTACTATCAAATTACCGACCCCAAGCTTTTTACCTACGGTGTGGAGCGTCCGATGATGGCAATTGAAAACCTTACCGCAACAACGCTTCGTAACATAATCGGTGACTTGGAGCTTGATGCTACGCTGACCTCGCGTGATACGATTAACACAAAAATGCGTGCAATCTTGGACGAGGCAACAGACCCCTGGGGTATTAAGGTAAACCGTGTAGAGCTTAAGAACATTATTCCTCCGCGTGAAATTCAGGATGCCATGGAGCGCCAGATGAAGGCGGAGCGTGAAAGAAGAGAAACAATTCTTCGAGCCGAGGGTGATAAAAAGTCGGCAATTTTGGTTGCTGAGGGTGAGAAGGAGTCGGCAATTCTTCGTGCAGATGCCAAAAAGGAGGCCGCTATAAGAGAGGCAGAGGGGCAGGCTCAGGCTATAATCAAGGTGCAGGAGGCTATTGCAGAGGGTATAAGAAAAATCAACGATGCAAGACCTTCGGACGGATACGTTAAAATTAAGGCACTGGAAGCCTTTGAAAAGGCGGCGGACGGACAGGCAACAAAAATTATTATTCCCTCCGAAATACAGGGCCTCGCCGGATTGGCAGAAGGAATTGTATCGGCGGTTAAGGAAAATAAATAGACAAACGTGAATATATAAAAAGCGCGTATAACGCGCTTTTTATGATTGAAAGGAAAACTATGACAAAAAAATTTGCAATGGCCCTAGAGGGCGGAGGTATGCGTGGAATGTATACCGCCGGGGTGTTAGATATATTGATGAGTATGAATATATATGCCGATGCCACGGTAGGAGTTTCTGCCGGAGCGGTATTTGGTTGCAATTACAAGTCACGGCAAATAGGTCGAACAATAAGGTACAATATGGCATATTGCAAGGATAGGCGCTATGCGAGTATGCGAAACTGGCTTAAAACAGGCTCAGTTTACGACCCGGAATTTGCATATGAAAAAATTCCGAATGAGCTGGATGTGTTTGACAGGGCAACCTTTAAGGAAAGCCAAATGCGCTTTACTGTTGTGTGCACAGATATGGAAAAGGGGGCGCCGGAGTATTTTGATTGCAGTGAAGGTGACAGGCGCGACCTGGAGCTTATGCGTGCCTCGGCCGCGGTGCCGATTGCCTTAAGCGCGGTGGAGGTGAACGGCCGGTGCTTTGTTGACGGCGGAATTACGGATGCAGTGCCGTATCGCCAAGCACTTTCCTACGGCTATGAAAAAACAGTGGTAATTTTAACACAGCCTAACGGCTATAAAAAGGAGCCTAACAAGCTTATGCCGTTTTTAAGGCGCTATTATAAGGAGTATCCCATGCTTGTAAGGGCGTTGGAGGAGCGGCACATTATGTATAACCGGCAAAGGGAGGAGCTTGCCTTACTGGAGGCGGAGGGAAAAATTTTTGTTATTCGCCCCAGCGAATCAGTGGCTCTTTCGGTGGTGGAACGTGACGATAAGCGCCTTAAAAGAATTTATGACATAGGCTGTGAGGATATGAAAAGAGAGCTTGACCGGTTGAAGGAATATCTGTCGTAATATAAAAATCCCCATAAAAGCGACTGCTTTTATGGGGATTTTTTCAGTAGTTGTATTTTTCTCAGGCAGAGCATAAAAAGCGTGCTCACAATGGCGGCGGCAACCTCGGCAAAGGTAAGCGACCACCATATTCCGTCCGCTCCGCCGATCAGGATGGGAAGCAGCGTTACGGATAAAACCCGAAAAAACAGGGTGTGCAAAAGCAAAATTGCGGCCGAAACGGCACCGTTTGAAAGTGCCGTGAAAAATGATGACGAAAAAATGTTAAAGCCTGAAAGCACAAACGAAAAAGCAAAAATCATAAATGCAAGGAGTGTTCGGTATCATAGTCGACAAAAAACGTGGATAAGGGAGCGGACAGTGCCCGTGCGGATAGCATCATGATAATGCCGAAGGAAAGTATGAGGGTTACGCTTTTCCGATATAGTTGGAAACAAAGAAGCAGTCCGCAATGCCGTAAACGGATGTGAAGATCATCATGGCTACAGTGGGCGGACAAAACAGCATGAGCTTTTTGTATCTGAAATGCTCGGATAATTGTATGTTCATAATATCTTCCTTAGAATAAAAATCTATGAACTCTTAAAAATCCGGGATAAATTCGTCGGAGGCGGAGGAAAGCTCCTGAACATAGACGTTTTCCATGCCAAGCTCGGCACAAAAGTCAACCAAGGCGGTGTATTCTTCTTCACTTACGCGGCGCTGAAGCTCAGGATATTCCGAAAGTCCGGAAACAGGCGTGTACTGGCTCATAACGGAAAGCATTACCATGTAGCCGTAGCGCTTGAAAAGATAGTAAAGCGCCTCCTTCGATTCCTCCAAGTGCCCGGGCAAAAGCAAATGCCGTATCAGCACCCCGGAGGTCATAATTCCGCTTTCGTTATATTCAGGATAGGGCTTTTGGCGAGTCATTTCATCAAGTGCCGCCTCGGCCGCCTCCGGATAATTTTCGGCAAATGAATATTTCTTTGCGGTTTCGCTTTTAATATACTTAAAGTCCGGAAGGTACACATCGATAAGCCCCTCAAGGCTTTTAAGCGTTTCAACGCTTTCATAGCCGGAGGTGTTATAAACAAAGGGCAGACCAAGCTTATCGCGCTTTGCTCGGACAAGCGCCGGTATGATTTTATCGGCGTAGTGAGTTGGGGTAATAAGGCTTATGCTTTGTGCGCCCCTGTCGCGTAGTGTAAAAAAGGCGTTATAAAGCTCATCAGCCGTCATAATTTCCCCGACCTGGGAGCGCGAAATGGCCTTGTTTTGGCACATAACGCACTTAAGCGTACAGCCGGAAAAAAACACGGCACCCGTTCCGCCTCTTCCGGAGATGCACGGCTCCTCCCACATATGAAGCATGATTTTTGCGATTTTCATTTCTGTCCCGCCGGAGCAGGGGCCGGCAAAAAGACCTCGGTCGACGCCGCATTTTCGCGGACAAAGTGTACAGTTCATATTAGCTCCGTTAAAAAGCGCCCTTTTGACAGTCTGCGATAAAACAGTAACTCATCAACAGACTGTCAAACAGGAT
>CAZITC010000096.1:0-3873 GCA_964542085.1 uncultured Ruminococcus sp.
GCTTGGATGCCCACCTGCCGAATGCCGCTGAGCCGCCCGCCTTGTTCATTAACGCAACAATAGCACCGAGCACGATAAGGAAAAATATTATTCCGATATTGTATGCATCGGCCACGGAAGCGATAAATCCGTCCCTGAATAAGTGGTCTACCGTTCCGGAAAAGTTGCCTCCGGCATAAAGCACAGCACCGGTAACAATACCGATAAACAGCGAGGAGTAAACCTCCTTAGTAATAAGTGCCAGGGCGATTGCTATAATCGGAGGCAGGAGCGCAAGCCAGGTTGCGTAAACGCTTATATCCCCTCTTGCGGCGGTAAGCGCCCTGTCAAAATTTTCGTCAAAGTTTTCGTCCTTGTCCACATTTTCCGAGTATCCTTCCAAATACTCCCATGCATCAAATTCCTCCGCCTCTTCCTTTTCGGCAAAAACGCTCATACCGAAGGAAAGAGCCAAGGATAAAATGAGCACGGCACAAAGCATAAGCCTTGCTGTTTTTAAGTGTTTCATTTTAATCCCCCTCAATTTATTTTAAAGCAATTTTATTCAGCCTTCGCCGAAATACACTTTGCTTTACAGATAACCTTATTCTATCACACCGTGCTTTTTCAGTCAAGATAAAAAATAATATTTTACAAGAAGTAATGCAATCTTGCAAAATATTATTTTTTATGGTATAATGCTTACGTGACTCAGACATTTTGTTTGAAATAAAGAAGGGCGTGGTATTTTTATGAAAAAAAATCCGGTAAAAACTTTTTTAAAATCTGCTTTTTTAACGCTTGGCATTCTTTCTCTGCTTTACAGCCTGTTAAATCCGGCAGTTTATCTTTTCGGTAAAAGCACCGAGGCTGTTTTTGACAACGTGGATTTTAACCCACGAAGCGGAGGTACGCTTTACGACTGCAACGTTACTTTTCACTATTTCGCCTCCGGAGCCAGATACGACGGTGTTTACTCATTCCCCTCGCCTTATGACGAGTCGTTTTCTTATGACACTCACACCGTTCGGTACATATCCTTTATTCCTTCCTACGGCATAATTGACTTAGGCTATAAAATCCCCGTTGCAAGTTATGCTTTGTGCGGCTTAGGGATTGTATTTATTGTGGCCGGAATTGTAATAAGGCCGACAAAAAAAGCCGCTTCTACCCCGGAAGTGGCACCAAAAAGCTTTATCTGTCCCGCTTGCCGAAAGGAAATTGACTCCGACAGCATTTACTGTAACCATTGCGGTCGCAAAATAATAAGCTAATAAAAAGACGGGTTGCCCCGTCTTTTTTTGTTGGTTATTTGTCGCTTTTTTCTTTATATCGCAAAACTACTAAGTAAAAGTTGTGACAGCAAAATAAAAAATTCCCATTAAAACTAAGGCATCAATTAAAATATAACCGAAATTTATTGACAAGGTTATGTTACTATATTATAATAGTTAACGCAGATTAACTTAAACGGGCAAAAATATCGAATGAGCAGAAAAGACCATTAAGGAAATTATAAAATTAAATCAGGAGAGTTTGCCCGTTTTTTATATGACCGGTGACTTCTTTTCGGAAGAGGCGGATGAGCGGCGTGGTGAATCATGGAATATTATATTTTACCCTATACATATCATCAAGAAATGTAGCGCATTAATATTTCAATTCAAAGGCTTGTGTTTTTCAGAAAAAGGCAGACGTTTTTCGGGGGTTGAAATCAAAGGTGATATGACGGTACTTGCAGCCCAACCCACAAAGCAACGCTTTTGGAAACCGTTTTTCACACGGTTTTATAAAAAGGTGTTACCGACCCCGATTATTGCATTTTAAAATTTACCAGCTTTGAATCGCAGTGGTTTACAAACCGTCAAATAGCAACAATAAAACTTTAATGTTGGAGGCATTTATATGGAGTCGTTACAATTCAGAAAAACAAAATTCGCTTGTTATGCGGCATATTTTACTATGTCATCAGTTTTTTCATTACCGCCGTTATTGTTTGTTACATTTCACAAAATGTATAACATTTCGTGGACATTGCTCGGTACATTGGTATTGGTTAATTTTTGTACTCAGTTTGCTATAGATTTGATTTTCACTTTGTTTTCCGCAAAATTTAATATTTCAAAAGTTGTAAAAGTTATGCCGCTTATCACATCGTTAGGGTTGGCAATCTATGCGGTATTTCCCATGGTAGCACCTAATTACGCCTATCTTGGATTACTGATAGGTACGGTCATATTTTCGGTTTCGGCAGGACTGTCCGAAGTGTTGTTAAGTCCTGTTATTGCGGCAATACCGTCTGAAAATTCGCAAAAAGATATGAGTACACTACATTCCTTATATGCATTTGGCGTGTTATTTGTTGTTGTGGTCGGAACATTGTTTATTAAAATTTTCGGTACTGAAAATTGGGCGTATATTACATTGTTTTTTGCCGCATTACCCATTATAGCATCGGTCTTATTTACGAAATCTCCGATGCCTGTTTTAAATGGTGACGCATCTTCGCAGAAAAATGAAGCATCAAGTAAAAAATATCTTGGTATCGCATTATGTGTTGCGTGTATTTTCTTTGGAGGTTGTGCGGAAAATGCAATGTCTAACTGGATATCCGGTTATATGGAAGTTCAGTTACATATTGATAAAGCAGTCGGAGATATTGTAGGTATGGCGTTATTTGCTGTTCTTTTGGGCGTAACACGTATTTGCCACGCAAAATTCGGTAAAAATATTTCTAAAACTTTGTTAATAAGTATGATAGGTGCTTCCGTTTGTTACCTCGTGGCCGGATTGTCGCCATATACAATACCGGCATTTATTGCTTGTATTTTGACAGGTACATTTACCGCTATGCTTTGGCCGGGAACACTTATTCTGATGGAAGAAAAGATACCGGGAGTCGGAGTTGCGGCCTATGCAATAATGGCAGCAGGTGGTGATTTGGGTGCCTCTGTTGCTCCGCAATTATTAGGTATCATAGCCGATCACTCCAATCTGAAAACCGGCATGCTTGTTTGTTCGGTTTTTCCTATCTTCGGAATTATGGTAATTCTAATGATTAGACATTTTTTTAATTGTAAAAATGATGCTTAAACGACGTATAATTATGGATAAATATATGAATGCCAATATAGTTTTTTCAAAATTTGCAAGAAATTATATGGAACTGAAAAAAAGCTTGCCCATTAGACCGAGCGAAATGGCAGTGCTGAATATCATAACACAGCCCGATGGCAAATTTACGCCGATTATGATTGCCCAATTGCTTGGCGTTTCAAAGCCGATGATTACAGCGCATATACGTGTGCTTTTGAAAAAAGGGTATATCTTAAAAGAGGTGTCCGAGAGCGATAAACGCCGTTTTTACATTTTGCCGACGGACAAGGCTGTATCCCTTTCCGATAAATTCAATGCAACGCAAACAGAATATCTTAAAATGATTGAAACGTCACTTGGAAAATCGAAATTTGAGCAGTTGGTCGATTTATTGGGCAAAACCGTGCAAACACTCGAAAATGAAACACACCATTAAGGATAAGCATATGAGTACCGAATAGCATGAATTTTATCCAAAGCATTCCTCAGGCATAAAAACACATAAAACAGAAACAAGACATATGCCGATTTTTTTGAAGAGTTTTGCGAGAATAACGATGAATTTTTTGCTCACTATGCAGATAAGCGCTTTTATGTTACAAGTGGTGACAAAAAAGTAGGCCCCAATATTCACAACAGGCCGTTGGTTGAATTGTCTGATACAGCAGTCGGCAATCACGATATGCACCCGTTTCACAATGCCGCAACACTTGTGCAAAATATGGCACTTGCCGCAACCGATATGGGCATCGGAGCTTGTCATATTGGGGGTGCTGTCGGTGTTTTTAACAGCAATGC
>CAZITC010000096.1:3883-5105 GCA_964542085.1 uncultured Ruminococcus sp.
TGTGCGATAGCACTCGGATATTTTGACGGCGAATACGAAATTCGTGATATACATAAAAACCGCATAAGAACGTAATATGCGAAATAATTTAGCAGGAGGTCCCTTTTATGCAAGAAGTTAAAAATAAGGTTTTTGAACAATCATCTATACCAAAAGCGGTGCTTTTCAACACTGTCCCTGCAATATGTAGTATGATAATGGTAATGATTTATAATCTTGCCGACACATTTTTTGTAGGTAGAACGGGGGATCCGTATATGGTAGCCGCCGTTTCCTATGCTTTGCCGATTTTTATGATTCCGTCTGCTATAGGCAATCTTTTCGGCATAGGCGGAACATCTGTTATATCAAGGGCTATCGGCAGAGGTGATACCGAATATGCAAAAAAAGTATCGTCATTCTGTTTTTGGACAGGAACGGTGGTTGGTATTGTTTGCACCGTGATTTTAATATCACTTTCTGCGCCCTTAAGCCAAATGTTAGGTGCTACAAGTGCCGACACGTTTAACTATACAAAGGATTATCTTTCAACCGTTTCGTGGAGTGCAATATTTATAATAATCACCAACGCCTTCAGTAATATTATCCGTGCCGAAGGACAGTCGATTCACGCTATGGCGGGTATGATTATCGGCAATCTTGTCAACATTATTCTTGATCCGATTTTTATTTTCACCTTCGGTATGGATATTAAGGGAGCGGCTGTTGCAACGGCTATCGGCAACATTATCGGGGCACTTTACTATATTTTGTATTTCGTTTTACATAAATCATCGCTTTCGATTTCTGTAAAGAATTACAGTGTAAAAAGCAAAATAGTCGGTTCTGTTTTTGTAATAGGTGTTCCCGCGGCGCTTACAAGTATTCTGATGAGTGTTTCGAATATTGTTGTAAACGGTAAAATGTCTGCTTACGGTGATCTTGTTGTTGCCGGCTACGGTGTGAACTTGAAAATACATATGATTTTGTCTTATGTAGTTATCGGTCTCGGTCAAGGCATACAACCGCTTCTCGGTTATTGCTACGGTGCAAGGCTTAAGGAACGGTACAGTAAAATTATGCGTTTTTCGATTATCTACGCCTTAATTGTTTCAACGGCTCTCACGGGTGTTTGTATTTTGTCGGCAAAACCGCTTGTCGGTCTCTTTTTGGAAAACAAGGCGGCATTTGATTGCGGCGTTCACTTTACAATAATATCGCTTTTATCGGGACCGATTTGCGG
>CAZITC010000097.1:0-5087 GCA_964542085.1 uncultured Ruminococcus sp.
AAAGGCACATTCGCGTCGGCTATTCGCTTGTAATCGCACTCATAACACCTTTGGCGCATTACCACCTTTTTGTGAGTTTCACTGAATAACGGAAATATGCATCTATAATGAAGTCGAACGCCAAGAAAAAGTGTGTGATGCAATACATGATAAAAAAACATCACAATTGAAAAAAACAAAGCGGCAAGATTATCGTCTTGCCGCTTTGTTTTTTGAATTTGGTGAATATTATCAATAAAGAAGCATATATTCAATGACTGAGCTATAAAAATAACCATGATAAGCAAGAATTATGTTGACAACATAATAATTATATAATATAATATTGGTAAATTTACCACGAAATTATTTAAAGGAGCGTTGAAATGACAAGAATAGAAGAAAAAACAGCAACGAGGCAACGCATACTTTCCGCTTGTGTAAAGCTTTTTATTGAGAAGGGCTATCACAAAACCACCTTGTCGGAAATTGTTAAGGAGGCAAAGTGTTCCTTCTCTTCGTTTCAAAACATTTTTCACACAAAAGATGGAGTTTTGCTTTATTTAGTGGAGATTATGTTTGCCAACCAGTTTGATATGGCAAGAAAAATTGCCCCTGAAAACTTAAATCCCATTTACATTTATGCGGTGGAAACCGCAATTCAAATGACGATAACCGAACTTAACGAAAACCTAAGGGATATTTATGTGGAGGCTTACTCCAACTGTGAGGCGGCAGAGTACATTCACATTCACACGACGGAGGAGCTTAAAAAAATATTTAAGCAATACAACCCGGACTATTCGGACGGCGATTTTTATGAGCTTGAAATCGGTTCCTCCGGAATAATGCGAAATTACATGGCGCGGACGTGTGACCAATATTTTACACTGGATAAAAAGCTTACACGCTTTCTTACTATGAGTCTTCGGGTATACGCCGTTCCCGAAAAGGAAATTGATGCGGTGGTGGACTTCGTTCGCGGCATAAATATTAAGGAAGTGTCCAAAAAAATAATGAATGAGCTATTGCAATCCTTTGCGTTAATGTTTGATATTGAGTTTTTGCTTTGAGGAAAGTTTCTTAATATAAAAAAAGTAAAATTTCAAATTCCCTAAATACAACGAAGGTTGCTTTATTAAAGAAAGGAATGAAGAAAATGGGCAAATTGAAAAGAAGAGTTGTCTCGGCAATAATTGTTTTTGTTATGGTACTCGGTATGGTACCGGCGGAGCTTGTTTCCGTTTTGGCAAAAGCGATTAATGAAAGTGCAAGCACGAAAAACGGCACTTTTACGTACAACCGCGAGGCTCCGGAGGTTGCAATTCTTAACAAGTATAATGCCGGAATGTACAACATCGACAACACCAAAACCAAGGATGAGTTTTATGATTTGCTGAAGGGTGACGTTGCGGAAAGCAAGGATAACAAAAAAGTTGCATCTTACCCTCAGTACAATGCAATGCGGTCGCTGTACGGAAAGGAATGGAGCTATACCGCGGACTTTAAGGGTCTTTCCGATATGAGCTACACCGTTCCGTGGTCTGCAAACGTTGACTATAAGGACAGTACAATTAAAAAGCTTATTAAAAAGCAAGGCAATATAAAGCTTGGAATATCCACAAAATTCATAAACTATCCCCATGAGCATCACTGGGGCTTTTTGAACTCAAAGGGTGCAGAGGTAAACACCGGACTGAGCATGGTTTTAAGCATGGGCGGAGATTCGTCCTACACGCTTTACGGCCAGGCAAGCTTGACTAACAGCACATACACCTACCCCGGCTGGAATCAGTACAATGCCTTAAACTACAGGAGTGATGATAACGGTGCCATAACATTTTCAAGAAGCACCGTTGAAATTAACGGTACGGATCCCTGTAACTGTATCGGCGCGAAGGCAAGCGAATTTCTTATAACCATGCGCGACGAAAAGGCGCCGCAGATTATCGGCTTCCAGTACAGCACCGACAACGGCGCAAACTGGAAATCGCCCTTTAGCACGACTAATAAAACAAGGGTTAAGGCCGGTGGCGAGCTTTTAATAAAAATAACATATGACGAGCCCATAAGATTTGCCGATGACAGCATAACAGGCAAGGAAAACCTTTACCTTGGACTTATGCGTAGCGGTAAGGACGTAGATAAAAATCACCGCGCTTATCTTTATAAGTTGGACGGCGACACGCTTTATTATAAGTACACCGTTCCCTCGGCAGATAAGCTTTCGGAGGATGAAAAGGTGCTCAGCCTTTCGCAGAAGTCGCTGTTCGGAAAAAGCGATGACGGCGAAGCAAACAAGACTATAAGTCTTGTTCAGCTGTGGGCAGGCGCTACCAATTCAAAATTCACCATAAAGGAATCCGATGTTCCGAAGGGCTACTCCACAAACGGGTTTACCACATCTACCTGCTACATAACAGACCTTGCAGGTAACCCCGTTGAAGAGGTTGATATTACCGCGGGCGAGCTTTACATTGACACTCTTGCTCCGTCGGTTGCACAGGTTAGGTTTGATGCTGCATTAAATAATGAAGATGTTAAGCAGGCGAAGGCAGACTATGCGCCGGAAACCGTGAATGAGGGCGACGAAAGCGACAATTACCTTGGCGCAGGCGACAGACTTGACCTTACGGTTATTTTGTCCGAGGCGATTTCGACCACAAGCTACGGCAAATGGGAGTATGCAATTGCGAAAACAAACATTGTGGCGCCGGAGGGCTATTCTCCGCCCCAGGGTGTTTTTGTTGACGGTGACAATATTGTTCATGTAAAGTCATCGTATTTTAAGCCGGGAGAGCCGGGCGTTTACGTCGCTTACCCGACAGAGTTTGTTATGTACAGCATTCCGATTGTGGAGGGCATGAAAATTAAAGAGGACAGCTCAAACACAAATAAGGAGCTGAGGGTGGATGCGTTCTCGTTTTCTTCGGACTTGACGGGTGATATAAACGACCTTGCCGGAAATGCGGTGGATAAAAACGATGTTAAAATGAACCTGGGCGCAAACAAAAATCCGCTTTATTTGGATACAACACCGCCGGTGGTTACGGGTGGAACATACATGAAATTTGACGGCGGCTTTTCTTTCCCAGTGGAAATTGACAAGGGCACGGGAACAGAGGTTGTAAGCACCTACGGAAATTTCAGCCTTACACAGAATGGTGACGACAGAAGCTACCGCTTCCAGTGGGCAACAAATGCAACAGGCCGGCTTAATGACCTTGAGGAAGAGGACTGGAAGATTGGGTCTACAGGAAACGAATACTCCTTCCTTCAGATTGGAACAACATATTTCTTCATTCGCGAGTACAGCGAGGAAAGCTATGAAACGCTGGATAAGTGCACATTAACCGTTAAGGCGAAGGACTATGCCGGAAATGTCGGTGTTCTTAACGCGGACCCCGCCGTTATAAAATGGTACGTTGACAAGGTGGCACCGAGCGTTGCGGCCGGAGAAACGGAAAGAAAAATTAACGGCGACCTTGCAAGCGTATCGGTAAAGCTTACGCTTACGGATAGCCACGATATTTCGACTTGGAAGTACGCTTGGACGGACAGCGAAACCGCCGAGCCCACAGCATGGACGGACGGCGATTTATCCACTTCGAATGTAAGCCCGGTGGCGGTAACCGCAACGGCGGGATTTGATGTGGGAGAAAAATTTGAGAAGTGGCTTTGGGTTAAGGCAACAGACGACTCGGACAACTTAAATTCCTCGTCCGTGTGTGTCGGCAAATACCTCTATGACCTGTCCGATATAAATTACAGCATGATTTACAGCAATGCGATAGAAAAATATGCAAAGGTAAAGTTGGAATCGCTGGGAGAAAGCGATGCACTTGTTTTCATGTTCCCCGTAAATACAGATCAAAACAAATATGCCGTTAGGGTGTTTAAGAACGGCGAAACTGCGGAAAACATTTTTGCCTCAGGCGATTGGGACCAGTATATAGTAACGGAGGAGAACGGCGCCCACAAATTCAACAGATATGCTGTTTCCGATGTAACAAGCTCCATTATAAACGGAAGATACTACGGCGACTTAGAGCTTACAATGTTTAAAATAAAGTCGGCCGGCTTGGAGTTTGATGAAAACATTCCGGGCAAGCTGACAGGGGTCGGCGAGAAAGACGGAACGGTTTATCCCTACACGACGGAGAAAATTTGCCTTCGCCCGGCAAGCACAACGCCTTGGATAAACTACAGCGATTATGAAAGCCCTGAGCTGGTAAGTCCGGATTACATAAGCATTTCCAGCAGGGATAATCTTTACTCCAAAATTCAAACTGCCGACAGATGGGCAGACGGAGAGGCTCCCGTTCAGCTTTTATCCACACTTGCAGGTGTAGCCTTTGAAATTAAGGTGGAAAAGGATAAAAACGGCTGGGAGTGCGCGGATATTGACACAGCAAACAGTAAGCTTGTGTTCAAAAGCCGCACAGACGGTCACGAGGTTGAAAATTCGCTCGGTGCCTTTGTTTCGGACGGTAATGGCGGCTTTACTCAAACCGTTGTTGCTAAGGGCAATTACACAACCGGTCTTTACGATGTATATTTAAGATTGGCGCTGATAACGGGCGATGTGTATGAATTTAACTATCAGTACACCGAAAGGTCGGGCGGTATTGTTGTAGATGCAACAAAGCCGAACGCAAGCCTTAAGGTAAGCGAGCTTGCCTATGACAGATTTTCGCTGTTCTGGCAAAAGACCATGAACATCGACGACACAATATATCCGAAGCGTAACTTCGCAAATGATGATATTATTTATCTTCCCGTAAGCGGCGGCTTCTTTGACAGAGCGGTGCTTGGCAACGGTAATCCCGGCGACATTTACGACATAATCTTTGAGTCGGAGGGTGAGCCAGAGCGCGTCGAGCTTAAAAACGGCGATGATCTGAGGTCCTACGCCGGCCAGTATTATATTGAGGCTTGGTCGAAGGATGACCCGGAAAAGCGGGTTAAGTTCTATTCCAAGGAGCAAAACCAGGCATCGCTGACGGTTGACGGAAGTCACGGCTTTACAACCCTTGAGTCGCAGAAGGATAACGATAGCTATGTATTCCTTAAAACAGACAAGGAAAACATTGTTTATATAAGAAAGG
>CAZITC010000098.1:0-5083 GCA_964542085.1 uncultured Ruminococcus sp.
GCTATTATATCGGCGCAGTTATTGTTGCGGTCCTTTTCCTTGCGACAATAATGTATTTTACTAAATTTGAAAAGTACAAAAAAAGCACGGAAATTATTTATATTGAAATTGACAATGCTTATCTTGTAAATGATGTAATGAAAAAGCTTTCGGAGAAGGTGCCGGATATTGCGTCCTATCAAATTTTTGCGCCCAAAAGCGGAATAAGCGGAAATGTTGGCGTGAGCATTGTGGTTGATTCGCGTATTGACAGTGACCCGGCAGAGCTTTGCGGAATAGAGCATATTGTTTTTGCAGTTGAGGAATAGGAGAGTTTTTATGGTTTATGATGTTACAATTGTCGGTGCCGGTGTAATAGGTGCCATGACGGCGCGCGAGCTTATGCGCTACAATTTAAGCGTTTGCCTGATTGAAAAGGAAAACGATGTTTCGATGGGAGCATCAAAGGCTAACAGCGGTATCATTCACGGCGGCTTTGACCCGGTGCCCGGCACTCTTAAGGCTAAGATGAATACCGAGGGTGTGGCGCTTTTGTACCAAGCGGCAAAGGAACTT
The DNA here is from genome assembly GCA_964542085.1 of uncultured Ruminococcus sp. Taxonomy (GTDB): domain Bacteria; phylum Bacillota; class Clostridia; order CAKSNL01; family HGM11501; genus HGM11501. The sequence continues at coordinate 556 of CAZITC010000098.1, forward strand.
AATGTTCCTTATAAGAATAACGGCTCCATGGTGCTTGCCTTCGGCGAGGATGAGGAGAAAACCCTTGAAATGCTTTACAAGCGCGGTAAAGAAAATGATATTGAAAATTTAAGGCTTGTATCCGGCGATGATGCGAGAAATATAGAAAAAAACATCTCTCCCGATGTAACGGCCGCGCTTATTGCTTCCGGTGCGGGAATAATTTGCCCTTATCAGTTGACGATTGCGGCGGTGGGCAATGCACAGGATAACGGGGCAGAGCTAAAGCTCAATTTTGAGGTTACTGAAATAAAGAAGTCGGACGATGGAGGTAACTTTGAAATTACCGCAGCCAACGGCGAGAAGGTGCAATCTAAATTCGTTGTAAATGCGGCCGGCACTTATTCTGATAAGATTGCCGAAATGATAGGTGACGGATTTTTCAAAATCATACCCCGTGCTGGTGAATATCTGCTTTTGGACAGGGCGGAGGGTAACACCGTTTCCCACACAATATTCCGCGTGCCCACGAAGGAGGGAAAGGGCATTTTGGTTTCGCCCACGGCAGACGGCAATCTTCTTTTGGGTCCCACGGCATCTGAGGTGGATTGCCCTGAGAATACAGAAACAACAAGCGGGGGGCTTGAGTATGTAACACGCCTTGCAACCGCAAGCGTTCCGAGTGTTAATGCGAGAAATGTAATTACATCGTTTGCCGGAGTGCGCGCTTCGGAAGAGAACGGCGATTTTATTATTGAACAGTCGAAAAAGGTTAACGGCTTTATACATGCGGCGGCTATTGATTCGCCGGGGTTAACCTCATGTGTTTCTGTTGCAAAACGTGTGGTAGGTCTTTTAAAGCAGGCCGGTCTTACGCTTTCGGAAAACAGCCTGTTTAACGGAACAAGGCAGGATGTTCATGCCTTTAAGAAAATGAGCGATGAGGAAAAGAATGAGGTTATAAAGAAAAATCCCAAATACGGAAAAATTATTTGCAGATGTGAGGGAATAAGTGAGGGTGAAATTGAAAATGTAATTTCACTTAATCCCAAGCCAAGCGATTTGGATGGAATTAAAAGAAGAGTGCGTGCAGGAATGGGTCGGTGTCAGGGCGGCTTTTGCTCACCTTATTCCATGCGGATTCTTTCGGAGCTTAGTGGCATACCTATGGAGAAGATAACTAAAAAAGGAAAAGGATCCGAAATGCTGAACGGGGAGGCTTAAAAATGGTAAAGCATGACATTGTTATAATCGGCGGTGGCCCGGCTGGAATGGCGGCGGCTTCTGCGGCGTTTGATGCCGGAATAAAGGATGTTGTCATTTTGGAAAGGGAGGAATCCCTTGGCGGAATTTTGAAGCAGTGTATTCATTCCGGCTTCGGGCTTCACAAGCTCGGTGAGGAGCTTACTGGTCCCGAATACGCTGCAGTTTACGAAAAAATGGTTAAAGAACGCGGCATAAAGGTTTACTACAACACAATGGTTACCGATATCACAAAGAAACGCACGGTGACGGCACAGTCACAGGACGGGATATTGAAAATTCAGGCCGGAGCGATTGTGCTTGCAATGGGCTGTAGAGAGCGAAGCAGGGGAGCGTTAAACATTCCCGGCACACGTCCGGCGGGTGTTTACAGCGCCGGAACAGCACAAAAGCTTATAAATACCGAGGGATTTTCGGTTGGCAAAAAGGTTGTAATTTTAGGTTCGGGCGATATTGGACTTATCATGGCGCGAAGAATGACCTTGGAGGGCGCGAAAGTGGAGGCGGTTTGCGAAATCATGCCCTATTCCGGCGGCTTGAAACGAAACATTGTTCAATGCTTGGATGATTACGGAATACCGTTATATCTTTCAACAACCGTGGCACAAATTCACGGTGATAAAAGGGTGACGGGGGTTACAATTGCCTCGGTTGATGAAAAAAGGCGTGTTATTCCCGAAACGGCGCGCTATATTGAGTGTGATACGCTTCTTTTGTCCGTCGGTCTTATTCCGGAAAATGAGCTTACCCGTGCCGCAAATATTGCAGTCGACCCTGTTACAAACGGTGCGTTTGTTGATGAACTCAGACAGACTGAGGTGCCGGGCATTTTCTCGTGCGGAAATGTGCTGCAGGTGCACGACCTTGTGGACTATGTTTCTGATGAGGCGGAAATTGCCGGAAAGGGTGCGGCAAGCTTTGTGAAGGGCACGGCAATAAGCGGCGAACATGTGAAAACTGTTGCCGGCAACGGAGTAAGGTATGTACTGCCCCAAACGGTTGAAAAGGGCAACAAAAACGGAGTGAGTCTTTTCTTAAGGGTAACCCAGCCCTTCGGCCGTGTAAAATTCACGGTGAAGGACAATGGAAGAGAGATTTTTTCTGCAATAAGACTTAAGGCCGCGCCCGGTGAAATGGAAAAGCTTTCAATAAAGCCCGGTGCTTTCGACGGGGATATTACCGTCAGTCTGGAGGAATTAGATGATTAAGAAGCTTACATGTATTGTGTGCCCCAGAGGGTGCGAAATGACGGTGGATACCGACGGTCTTAAGGTCAGCGGCCACACCTGTCCGCGCGGTGAGGCATACGCTGTTGCGGAAATAACAAACCCTAAAAGAACGCTTACATCGACCGTTCGCGTTCAAAACCGCGAAAACACCGTTTTGAGTGTAAAAACTGCTAACGAGATTTCCAAAAACGACCTGTTTAACGCTCTGGAGGCTGTGAAAATGGCCGCAGTAAATGCACCGGTAAAAATCGGCGATGTTATAATTGAGGATGTTTTCGGAAGTCCTGTTGTTGCTACAAAAAATATTGATTAATTAAAACGCACCGCTTTAAGAGAAAAAGCGGTGCGTTTTTACACTTGACATAGGAAGGCATTTTCATTATAATAGTATTGTTGCTTCTTTATATCAAGGAGGGATAATGTGAAAAAAATACAAAGTAATTGGATAAAGCTTGTTCTGTCGGGCATAATTCTTATTGTTGTATATAAGCTTGCGGATAATTTATCCAATACGTCGGACTGGATTAAAAGTTTCATCGGCGTGTTTGCTCCGTGCATAGCCGGCGGTATACTAGCCTTTTTTTTATGGCGGCCAGTTGCAAAAATAGAAGGGCTGATAGGCAAATGCAAAAAGCCGTGGATTCAAAAGCGCAAAAAAGGTCTTGCGGTGTTGGCGATTTACCTTTTGATTATTGCACTCATTGCACTTATTGTAAACTTCATTATTCCCGGATTAAAAAGAAATATCACAGAGCTTGCGACAAACGCCCCGGGCTATCTTAAAAAGGCGGAAAAATTCATATCCGAAAATGAACTTCTTTCACGGTTTGATTTTATTGACGAAATAAACGAAAGGGCGACCGCCTTTGTTAAAAAGAATTTAAGTATTGAAAGCATAAATAGGTATATTGAGGTTGTAAGCGGCGTTGCAAGCTCGTTTATGAATTTTTTCCTCGGCGTTGTTTTTTCTGTCTACATACTTTTGGAGGGTGACAAGATAAAACGCTTTGCTGCAAGGGTTTATGCAAAAATCGCAAACGGCAAGGTTGGTGAGGTAATAAAAAAGTATTCCTGCAGAACGGTGGATTTGTTCTATTCATATTTTTCTGCGCTGGCAATTGATGCAGCGGTTGTGGGAAGCATAACTGCTGTTGTGCTTGGAATTTTCAAGGTGCCTTATGCCGTACTGCTGGGCTTTTTGGTTGCCGTCGGAAATATGATTCCGTTTTTTGGCCCCATAATTGCCGCGGTACTTATGTATATTATAACGGCAATTGCCTTTGACCCGATTAAGGCTATATGGGTGATTGTCTTCCAGCTTGTTTTGGGTCAAATTGACGGGAATATTGTTCAGCCTAAAATTTTGGGGAAATCTATCGGAATAAATCCATTGCTTGTTCTTTTTGCGGTAGTGGTTTTCGGTGAGCTTTTCGGATTTTTGGGTATGATTGTCGGTGTGCCTGTAACAGCCACATTAAAAATGATAGCTGATGATTATCTTGACAACGGAAAAATAGATGCAAGCAATTAAAAGAAAGGATGAAAAAAATGAGTGAATGTACACACGATTGCGGAAGCTGTTCGGAAACCTGCTCGGAAAGAACGGTTGAAAGCTTTAGAGAGAATATAAACAGCTTGTCCTCTGCAAAAAAAGTTATCGGTATAGTAAGTGGTAAGGGTGGCGTAGGCAAATCCTTGGTAACCGGTCTTATGTCAGTTATATCTGCGAGAAACGGGTATGCAACCGCCGTACTTGATGCCGATATTACCGGCCCATCAATTCCTAAAATGTTTGGCCTGCACGACAAGGCAATAGGCGATGAAAACGGTATTTATCCTGCTGAAACAAAAACAGGCATTGAGATAATGTCGCTTAACCTTTTGGTAGAAAATGAAACTGATCCGGTTGTATGGCGCGGCCCTGTTATCGGCGGTACGGTTAAGCAATTTTGGACAGATGTTATTTGGGGCGACGTGGATTTTATGTTCATTGATATGCCTCCGGGAACAGGTGATGTTCCGCTTACAGTGTTCCAATCCATTCCGGTGGACGGCAT
>CAZITC010000099.1:0-2839 GCA_964542085.1 uncultured Ruminococcus sp.
TTGAATTATGGCTGCTGTATCTAAAGAATGAACTTTTTATATTAATGTTAAGCATTTGATAAGCTCCCTTCAGCATTAATCATATTTATCCTTTAACCATTATAACACAAAACCGTAATTTTTCCAAGCTTTTTTTACAGGCTTCTGTAAAAATGCCCTCTTGTGTAATTTTGCGGCAAAACAACCTTTTCTTCACCGGTGTACATTTTATAAATTCTTACACATTCCTCAGGCTCCTCATCGGTAAAGCAAAGCCTTACGCCCGTTATTCCGGCATGCTTTATTTCGTCCGTTTTATCCGCCATAAAAATCGGTACGGAATTATAAATTTCGTTAATTCCACGATTAGCCGTTACCCTCCATTCAGCATTTTTCCTGTCAGTCATTTTCATGCTTCGGTTGCACCTTGTGCAATCCGCTCCGCCGCATTTTCCAGCCGCTCTTATTACACAGTTGGCGCTTGTCATTACCGGCAAATAGCCGTATGCAACAACTTCAACCGGTGTGTAAGAGGCCACCTTTTCACATTCCTTCAAGGAAAGCTCCGCCGAAAGGACAACACCGTCAAATTTCTGCGCCGAAAATTCATTAAATACATTCATGCCGTAATCTGCAATAACCTTTTTACCGAGTCTTCTCGCATAATAAGCGGCGCCAATGCTTCCGGCAACAACATATGAATAAGGAATTTCCTTCGGAAGGACTTTGTAAACATTCGGCACAACTGCTGCACAGGCACCATGAATGTCGCCCAAGTAGTACGGCACATAAACGCGTGCACCGGCCTTAATAAGTGCCTCGGCCTGCCGAACGTTTTTCACGCTTGCCGATATATAAAATTCACCCTTTGGCTTTTTTTCTGGCTCGGTTATATCAAGTCTTCCGGAAAAACTGCGTCTTCCTTCCCTGAGCGTTGAAAGCTTTTCAACCGCATCGCGCCTTAAGGCGTTAAGCTGTGCCGCCGAAAAATACGCATCACAGCTTACCTCGCACTCAAATTCCGTTAGCTCATAAGGCGTTTGTCCCAGCCGCGAAAGCTGAGCATAAGCAAAATTCCCGTCGGTTTTTTTGCCGCGTACATTAGACTCCGTGTCCGCCGTGCTTACGGCCGTATTAACACCGTCCGAAAAATAAAGTCTTGTTACCTCACCTATTAAAAGCTTACCGCTTATCGGGATTTTCTTTTTTTCACAGCCTTCCTTCCAATAGCCTTCCATGCTTTTTGTGAAGCTTTTATCCGCAGAAGCAAAAACGTTGTCATTGGACGAGTCTGTATTCATCATAGCTTTGCCCTTTTCACCGCCGTAGCATCCCTTGGTAAAGCTTTGACCGCGCGAAAAGGCTTTCAAAAGATTATCGTAATCCTCCCGGCCGACTCTTTGATTGTCCATGGCCTTTCTGTAAGCGGAAACCGCAGATGCAACATAGGCCGGCCCCTTCATTCTTCCTTCGATTTTAAGCGAAGCAATTTTTTTATCAGACAAAAGTCTTACTTCATCCAAAAGGCACAAATCCTTAGGACTTAAATAATAGCCTTTTTTACCGTCAACGCTGTAGGGCAAGCGGCATGGCTGAGCGCAAAGACCACGGTTTGCACTTCTGCCGCCAATCATACTGCTCATTAAGCACTGACCGCTATAGCTCATACAAATTGCACCGTGGCAGAAGACCTCAAGTTCCATAATATTCTTTTCGGAAAGAGCCAAAATCTCTTCACGTGTACACTCCCTTGAAAGCACAGCCCTTTCCGTACCAAGCTCCTTCAAAAACATAAGACCGTATTCATCGAACACCGTCATTTGAGTGCTGGCATGAACAGGCACGCCAAAGTTTTTTCTCAAAAGGCCGATTAATCCGATGTCCTGAACAATATATGCATCCACGCCGTATTCATAAGCCTTTCCGGCAATTTCAAGCGCATCCGAAAGCTCACAGCTTTTTACCAGGGTGTTAATCGCAAGATAAACCTTAACGCCCCTTATATGGCAGTAGCTTATAGCTTTACTCAACTCCTCGAAATCAAAGTTTTTTGCATTTTGCCGCGCACTGAATTTTGCGGCACCGATGTATACCGCATCCGCTCCCGCAGAAACCGCCGCGCGAAGCGCTTCAAAATCACCGGCCGGTGCCAAAAGCTCCCCGTTCATAGCTTACCTTCCTTTTTTAAGGCATAGCGCATTATTCCGATAACTGTTTTTGCATCGCGAATTGTACCGTCCTCAATCATTTTAAGTGCATCAGCCAGTGTAACGCGCCGCAAATTCAAAAATTCATCCTCATCGGGATGAGCGCTTCCCTCGGTCAGCCCCTCAGCGCAGTAAAGGTGTATAACCTCGTCAGTATAGCCCGGCGAAGGGTAAACCTTTCCGAAGGACGTTATGCTTTTCGCGGTATATCCCGTTTCCTCCGAAAGCTCGCGACCAGCGCAAAGCTCCGGCTTTTCATTTTCATCCAGCTTTCCGGCCGGAATTTCAAGCGTTATCTCATCATACGGGCACCTGTACTGCTCCACAAGCAGTATGCGTTCCTCATTGTCCACCGCAACAATGCCGGCGCCGCCTCTATGTTCAACAATTTCCCTTTCGGCACTTGCTCCGCCCGGGGTTAAAACCTCATCAACCCTGAGGTCGATAATCCGGCCGTCAAACACGCGCCTTGTAGATATTCTTTTTTCTTTTAATTCCATAACTTCCTCACTTTAATGTAATAACGGTGACACCATTTTCACCTTCGCCGTAAACGCCCAGTCTGTACTCCTTAACAAGGCGTGACTGCCTGCAAAATTGCTGAACGGTTGCACGAAGCACGCCGGTGCCCTTTCCATGGATAACTCTTACCG
>CAZITC010000099.1:2849-5072 GCA_964542085.1 uncultured Ruminococcus sp.
CTCTTACCGTTTCTAGGTTGGCCAAAACAGCATCGTCAACAAATTTTTCCAAATTCAGCAGTGCTTCATCCGCCATTTGTCCCATTAAATCCAGCTCGGTAACGGCGCTTTGAGTTTTTGAAACGCTGACACGACCGCGCTGAATTTTCTTTTCCGGCTTCTTTTCTTCAACTTCCCTTAATGCGGCAATGTTTGTTGTAACCTTAAGTATGCCGGCCTGAACAATTAAATTACCCTTATCGTCAGGCAATGTCATAACCGTTGCCTTTTGGCCGAGAGATATAACCTCAACCTCCTGTCCAAGCCTCAGCGATTTCGGAATTTTATTGTTTCTCGGAGCAATTACATCCTCCGCAAGCTTATCTTCCAGCGCAGAATGAGCCTTTGAAAGCCTCTTTCTTGCTTCCTCCGCGGCCGACTTGGCCTTTTGCGCATCTGATGAGTCAATGGCCTTTTTAACCTCTTTTAAAAGTTCATCCGTCTGTCTTTGTGCGTTCTTTATAATTGCCTTTGCTTCACGGCGAGCATCTTTTAAGAGCTCATCCTTCTGCTTATCAATTCTTTCCCTGTCGGTTTTAAGCTTGGCGGCCGCCGCCTCGTTTTCCGTTTTCAAAAGCTCCGCCTCGCGCCTTGTACGCTCTGCCCGGCTTTTTTCGCTTTCTAGGCCGCTGACAATATCCTCAAACCGAATATTCTCCGCTGTAAGGTGCTCCTTCGCCCTGTTTATAATATAATCGGAAATTCCGAGCCTCGAAGCAATCGCAAAGGCGTTGCTTTTTCCCGGTATACCGATAAGCAGCTTATATGTCGGCCTAAGCGTTGCAACGTCAAATTCACAGGCGGCATTTTCCACTCTGTCCGTCGTTAAGGCATAAAGCTTTATTTCGCTGTAGTGTGTTGTAGCCGCTGTTTTTGCGCCGCAAAGCCTTGTATATTCCAAAATGGATATTGCAAGTGCCGCTCCCTCTGCCGGGTCTGTTCCGGCGCCAAGTTCATCGAACAGCACTAAGGTTTTATCATCCGCCCTGTTCAATATGCTGACAATATTCACCATATGGGACGAAAAAGTTGAAAGCGATTGCTCAATGCTCTGTTCGTCACCAATATCGGCAAAAACCTCCTCAAACACCGCTATTTTACTGCCGAAGGCCGCAGGAATGTTAAGGCCGGTCTGCGCCATGAGCGTAAAAAGGCCAAGAGTTTTCAATGTAACGGTTTTTCCGCCGGTGTTGGGGCCGGTGATAACAAGCGTGTCAAAGCTTTCGCCCAAATACACATCAATCGGCACCGCTTTTTTCGTATCGATCAACGGATGACGGCCCTTTTTTATGTCAATAATTCCGCTGTCATTAAGTTCCGGCGTGGATGCATCCATCTCAATTCCCAACTGCGCCCTTGCAAAAATCATGTCTGCCGCCAAAATATATCTATAGTTATCCTCTGTCTGAACGCGATGCTCCTCCACCTTACCGGTTAATTGAGTGAGTATTCGTTCAATTTCTTCCTTTTCAAGTGCATTCAGCTTATTAATTTCGTTATTAATCTCCACAATCTGCATCGGCTCAATAAAATAAGTTGCGCCGGAGGCAGATGCATCGTGCACAATGCCCGGCACAGCCCCCTTATGCTCCGCCTTAACCGGAAGTACAAAGCGCCCTCCGCGCATTGTAACAAGACTTTCCTGCAGCGCTGTTTGATATTTTGCCGAATGAATCATATCGTTCAAAACGTCCCTGATTTTGTCGGAAAGATGCGCACGCTTTGATCTTATCGCCGAAAGCTCCGCCGTTGCATCAGATGCAACCTCATCCTCCGAAACAATGCACCGTTCAATCTCGCGCTCGGTTTCAGTGATTTCGCATATACATTCGGTAACAGCATAAAGATGCGGCCAGTCGCCCTCCTTGTCCTCTTCCATATATCTTTTCAAAAGCCGCGCAACCCTTAGAACTCGCGCAATATCCAAAAGCTCCTTGCAAGAAAGCACCGCTCCTATTTCAGCCCTTTTTAACGCACCCTTAATATCGTTAAGCGAAATTATCGGAAGCTCCGGATGCTTAAGCATGTAACGCTCCGCTTCCGAGGTTTGGGCAAGCAAATTTCTCGCCTCATCGAGAGATGTTACCGGCCGAAGCGCCAATGCCGCCTCTGCGGTTGCCGGACAAATTGCTTTTTCCGAAAGCTTTTTTAATATTTTATCGTATTCTAAAACCTTAAGATTTC
>CAZITC010000100.1:0-5050 GCA_964542085.1 uncultured Ruminococcus sp.
GAATATGGGCATGGGATTTTATTTTTTCGTGTTTTCACCGAAAAATACGGAATGTGTTTTAATGCTTACCGTTGCCGGAATGGCGGCCTCACGGTTGAAAAAATTCGGCAGATGGACAGTTCCGGCATCCTACGGAGCGGCCTTTATGCTGTTCTATCTGTTCGGAGTGGAAAATACAGCCTTTTCACATTTTGACCTTTTATTCTCGTCGTTAATATTTTTCTTGGTGCCGGAGCGGATTTACGGCGGCATTAACACGGCCGTTACAAGAGATTGCGGCGTGGATGATTATATCTTTGTAAGTGATAGGCTTATGCAACTTTCCGATACGTTTTCTGATTTGGCGGACAGTTTTGAGCCGACGGCAACCAATGTAGGGGATAGCGGAAATGAGGCGGTTTTACAAACCGTTAAAGCAGTTTGCACCCATTGCTTTTTTTCAAAATCCTGTCGCATTAATGCTAAGGAGGAATTAACCGACATGGTTTCCGGAATGAAAAATAAAGGCAAGGAAGGTGGCGGAGAAAAAATAAGCAGGCATTGCCGCCGAAAAAAAGAGCTTCAATCTGAGCTTTTGAAAAACCTTCAGCTAATACGAATGGAGGCACTTTGGCAAAGTAGGTTAAATGAGGAAACGGAGGCTATATCCGGACAGATGAGGTGCGTTTCCGGCATTTTTTTGCGGCTTTCCGACGAAAGGGAGTCGCTTATAAAAAGGGATGAAGCCGCAGAGGAAAGAATACGGCTTATGATGAAAAAAAGCGGAATAAGCCCTGAAAAGCTTATTGCCGGAAAAAACGGCCGCGGAATTTTTGAGGTGAAAATGGAAGCTTTTCCTTGCAAGAAAACAGGAATGTGCGAGTCGGTTATAAAATCGGCGGTGCAAAGGGCATTGGGCTTTGAGGTGGAGCGCGTGGGCATAAAAAACTGCGCGCGCTGTTCCTTCGGTTATGCCTCTTTTACACCGTTTGGGGTAAATGCGGTTAAGCTATCAGTGCCGTTGGAGCAGGTTTGCGGTGACAGCACCGCCTTTGCCCGACTGGACTCGGAGCGCTATGCAATCGCCCTGTCTGACGGTATGGGAACAGGCTCCTCTGCCGCCGCGGTAAGTGCTGTTGCGGCGCATATGTCATTAAAGCTTCTTTCGGCGGGCACTGACCTTTACACCACCGCGAAAATGATTAATTCACTTATTATAAACCGAGGCAAGGGCAAAAGCTTCACAACGCTTGATATTGCATTGATAAATCTTGTTACCGGACAGGTGGAATACTTAAAAAACGGAGCATCATCCTCCTTCATACTAACGTCGGGCGGAAGGGTGAAGGCCGTAAGCGGCGCCGGAAGTCCTTTGGGAGCGGTGGGAGAATGTAGTTCGGAGGTGAAAAAATTTCGTTTGGGTGACGGCGATATATTAATCATGGTATCGGACGGAGTGTGTGATGCCTTCGGCTCCAACGGCGAGAAAAAGCTTTCGGATTGGCTTTCCGGCTATATGACTGGCTCTGTGGAGGAGTTGGCAGAGTTTGTTGCAAGAAAGGCAATTTTGGCCTACGGAAAAAAAATCAAGGATGATATGACGGTTGTTGCAATCGGATGTATTAAAAGAAAACGGGGCGGGAATAATATGGATAAAAAGGAGGCTTAAACGGATGCGAAGTGATAAAAAGGTGATTATATTGGATAATATTAAGTCAGATTGTATTGAGCAGGCAATGTTTATTTTAAAAGACGGACGCCCCGAAAACATTGATGCTGTTTCCGAGGCGGAAAAAATAATTGAAAATTATACAAGGCGATACCGATATAGACTTCGTCCGCGGCGAAGGGCAAGGCATCCGTTTGCGGCGGTTTTCGGCGTGCTTACGGGTGTGGGAATGTTTGCGGCGGTGCTTCACATAATCGGTATAATATAAAAAACGGCCGAGGCCGTTTTTTATATTATAAGGTTGCTGTGTTAATCTCAATTATTTTGTCGGTTAAAGCGGAGTAGCGGTTTTGCTCAGATACGTTATGCACCATGTATTCCGCGGCCTCGGCAAGTCCGACCAAAACAACAAGGTTTTTTGCACGCGTTACCGCCGTGTAAAAAAGGTTTTTGGTCATAAGCATGGGCGCGCATTTGTACAGGGGCATTATAACGCACTCAAACTCACTGCCCTGGCTTTTATGAACGGTAATTGCATAGGCAAGCGTAAGGTTTTTAAGCTTGTCAAAGCTGTAATCGCACACACGGTTATCGTCAAATAAAATTCTTACCGCGCGGTGATGCTTGTCAATCTTCTGTATTCGACCCATATCACCGTTAAAAACGCCGCTTCCCTTTTCGCTGTCCTTCGTCCACGGCATATCGTAATCGTTTTCGGTTTGCATAATCTTATCGCCCTCGCGGAACACCGTGTCTGAGTGGCGTACCTCCGCCTTTTTTGGGGAGGCGGGATTTAAGGCCTCCTGCAAGCAGGAATTTAAATAGAATGTGCCGATTAGAGATTTTTTTGTAGGGGATATTATTTGAATATCGGTCATTGGGTCAAAGCCGTATTTTTTAGGCAGTCGCTCGGCGGCAAGCTTTACGATGGCTGAGGAAATGGATGTGGGGTCCGGTCGGCTGACTAAGTAAAAATCGTTATCAGCCTTGTTGAAAAAGGGTGTTTCACCGTCGTTTATTTTGTGGGCATTTACAACGATCATGCTTTCAGCCGCCTGGCGGTATATATGTGTAAGCTTAATTGTGGGAAAGCCGCCGCTTGAAATTATATCGGCAAGCACCGTTCCGGCGCCGACCGAAGGCAACTGGTCGGAGTCACCCAGCAATATAACACCCGTGCCCGGGGCAATGGCGGCAACCAGGCATCGCATTAAAAGCGTGTCCACCATACTCATTTCATCAATTATAATATAGTCCGCTTCGACAGGGTTATCCTCCTTCCTTGAAAAGGACAGTGAGGAGCCGCCGGAAAAATCGGTTTCCAACAAGCGGTGTATTGTTTTGGCCTCCGCAAGGCATGAGTCGGTCATGCGCTTGGCGGCACGTCCGGTGGGAGCGGCCAAAACATAGCTTTTTCCAAGGGATGAAAGACAGTCTAAAATTGTTCTTATGATTGTGGTTTTACCTGTTCCGGGGCCACCGGTAATAACGGTTACGCCGCTGTAAACAGCGGTTTTAACGGCACTTTTCTGTTCATCCGACAGGCGAATTGCGTTTTTCTTTTCTGAAAGCCCGATGACAGGGTCAAGAGCGGCCAGTTCCTTCTCATCCGGTGTTCTTACCATAGAGGTAAGCCTTTTGGCAATGTAGTCCTCCGCGTTATGGTAAGCGGCAAGCTGATAGCATTTTCCTTCATCGTAGGAGTTTATAATAAAAAGCTCCTTGTTTTTCAAAAGGTAAACATATTGATTTTCGATTTCATCCTCATCGGCTTCCAACAGCCTTGCGGCATATTCGGTTAAGTAGGTATCGGGAATATAGGTGTGCCCCATTTGGGAGGCAACGGATAAAAGCACGTGCTTTATGCCGCTTCGGATACGTCTTGAGTCAGAGCTTTCGATGCCCATGGCCTTGGCAATTTTGTCAGCGGTTTCGAAGCTTACGGAAGGCACCCTGTCACACAAAATATAGGGGTTTGACTCAATAGTTCTGACGGCATCCGTGCCCAAAAGCTTGTGCACCTGCATGGCAAGCTCAACTGTAACGCCGTAGGTACGGAGAAACATTATGGTGCCCTGCACAGCCTTTTTTTCAATAAAGGATGCATGAATTTCCTTTGCCTTGGACGGAGAAATGCCTTTTATTACTGTGAGTCGCTCCGGAGCGGAGGATATAACCTCCAAGGTTTCCTCGCCGAATTTCTCTACGATTTTTTTCGCAGTAGCCTCACCGATGCCCTTTACCGCACCGGAGGAAAGGTACATTAAAATAGAGCCGATTTTTTTGGGGGTAAGGCGCTCGAAAAGCTCAACCGAAAACTGCTCACCGTAGGAAGGATTCATAACGGTTTGTCCGGTCAGGCGTACCTCCTCACCGACTGCAAGGGAGGGCATGCAGCCAACCGCACATATTAAAAGGCCGTTTGAAGAAATATCGCACACGGTGTAGCCGTTGCTTTCGTTGGAAAAAGTAATGTGCTCCACACGCCCCTCTAAAACCTCTGCCAAAAAAATCACCTCTTTTTCATGAAACAGCTGTAATCTAAAAGCTCACCGTCAGCATCGCGAATGTAAAGACTTCCTGTAAGGGAAAACCGCGTTGTAAAAAAATAAATATCCGCATTATCTTTTTCGGAGTAGGGGATAATGCGGTCGGGATAAGCTTTTTTAATATCGGAAAATGAAATTGCCAGCGCCGCGGCAAAAAGAAAAAAGCATAAAAAATACATTTACATCACCTGTATTATTTTATGCCGAGCACTTTAAAATAGTGATAGCAAAAGCTTTATTGCCTGGCTGCCCAAGGTCATAATTATGCCGGCGGCAACAACACCCATGGAAATGGGAAAAAAGCTGTTTTTAAGGCGCAAATCAAGGAATGAGGAAACCAAGGCACCCGTCCATGCACCGGTGCCGGGAAGGGGAATTGCAACAAAAATGAAAAGGCCGAGCTTTTCGTACTTTATAATCTTTTCCTTGTTTTTTTCCGCCTTTGCGGAAAGCCAATCGGCAAAGCGAGCGAAAAGCCGAGTTTTTTTAAGAAACATTATTATTTTGCGGGCAAAAATGACAACAAACGGAATGGGAAGTACGTTGCCTAAAACAGAAACCATGAGCACAAGATAAGGGTTAAGCCCCAAGGCCGTGCCGACGGGCACTGCGCCGCGAAGCTCCACAATGGGAAGCATGGATATAAGAAAAGTCATAAAATATTTCATTCCGACAGCCATGTCGGAAAATTGTTCAATAAAAAATTCAGTCAAGAAAAGCCCTCCTAAAATCAAATTACACATATTATAATACTAAAATAAAACGTCCGTGTCAATTAATTTTATGTTAAATATTATAAATTACTTGCAATTTATCGAAAAATGGTGTATATTAATATAGATGTGTATAAGAA
>CAZITC010000101.1:0-5044 GCA_964542085.1 uncultured Ruminococcus sp.
CTGAAGGTGTGATTGCCCATGGTGAAAAAGTCCACCCCGGCGCTTTTCAGCATGAGCAGAAGGGCTTATGACGAGCTGAAAAGCGCCGGGGTGGACTTTTTCACCATGGGCAATCACACCTTCAGCAAGCCGGATGTTAAGGCAATGCTTGCCGAGGGTGAAGCCATTGTCCGCCCGGCAAATTATTTGGATTCCTATCCCGGCGACGGATTTGCCGTTGTACGTGACAACGGCGGCAGAAAAATTGCCATATTAAATCTTATGGGCACAGTGTATAACGATATTCCTCTTGCCAACCCCTTTCACACGGCGGATAAGCTTTTGAAAAAAATCGGAGATGCCAAAATAATTATTTTGGATTTTCATGCAGATGCCACCAGCGAAAAAATCACCATGGGGCACTATTTGGATTCCCGCGTTTCTGCCGTTTTCGGCACGCATACCCACGTGCAAACGAGCGATGCCACAATTCTTCCCGGCGGCACCGCCTACATAACCGATGTAGGAATGACCGGCCCTGCTGACAGTGTTTTAGGCATGAAGAAGGATATTGCTCTTCAAAGGTTTTTAACCGGAGAGCGTGTTCGCTATGAGCAGTCTGCAAATAAGGCCGTGCTCCACGGTGTTATTTGCGAAATTGACGATGAAACCGGAAAAGCCTTGAGCATACGGGCAATATAAAAAGGAAGCTTGCCGCTTCCTTTTTTTGATTAATATAACAGACCGGAAAAAGCCTTTACCTCGACAGAAATTTCACGCATAACATCTGCCAACGGCTTTTGCGGCTGTTTTTTCATCTTTTCAATGGGAGTATTTTTAAATTTTTCAAAAATACGCACTGAATTTTCCCAAAGCGCCGGAATTTCATACGGCTCTGCCAAATAGTCAAACACCGCTTCTCCCTCTTCAATGAAAACATTGTCAACCAGCTCCGCACAGTACTGCGAGCAGTATTCGTTCAAAAGGTTATCCTTCAGCACGGCCTCAAAATCAGGATTTATCGGTGCAACCGCCGAAAGCTCCTCGAATGATTTATTGACGGAGAAATCGTCACAGTGCCATAATAGCTGTGAAAGTAATCCCATAAGGGTAAGATAGTGTTTTTTTGCTTCGGTAATGCTTATTTCTTTTCCGAAGCCGTAGGTGCACTTTGCCAAAATGTAATTCAAAAATCTTCCGCAAACCGTTCTGACAATATCAACCGAATCGCGCCTTATAAACACATCCTCTGTTTCGGCATTAACCTCCGCAAGGCCGTCTATTATCTTGGGTAAAGCATCAAAATACTTTGATACCTCTTCAATTGTTTTCTCGTAATAATCGGCTGTCGGCTTGCTTTTTCCTGCTCCGCGTATAAACCATGCCGGCTTAACGAAAATATCACTATGGGTGCACCAATAGCTGTCAGTCCTAAATTGATCCTCCGGAGTTTCTACTCTCGTATAGCCGCCCCACGACGAAAGCTTCATAAACGGAAGAAAGGCCTGCCAGCAAGCGTTCATGCGCTCACCGAAGGAGCCGTATCTTCCCAGGCTGTAATACCTTGTCATCTCCTCAATGCTGTTTTCAAGCGGAGACCAGGAGCTTTGCGCCAAATACTCCAATATAAGCGGATCGCTGTGCGAAAGCTCAGGCCACAAAATCATTCCCTTGCAATAAGGGTCGTTCGCCGCAACCCTCAGGCGCTCATCGCTTCTTTCATAAGGGCCCCTCAATTCGCTTTCCGACTCATATGCATGGAAAAGTCCGAAAATCCACGGAAATTTATTCACAACTCCCCACGATGTGAAGTTTTGTATTTCGTCCTTGCCCTCGGAGGTATAGTCCAAAATAACTGTTCTTTCCGGGTCCAGCTCATCAATGAAGGCCCTTACCTCCTCCGGCCGCCACCAGCCAACAAAATCCCATGTTGCAAGCATCAGCTTAGAGTTGGGAAATTCCTCTCTTATGCGCTCAGCAATTCGCCTGTAGCAAAGT
This sequence comes from uncultured Ruminococcus sp., assembly GCA_964542085.1. Taxonomy (GTDB): domain Bacteria; phylum Bacillota; class Clostridia; order CAKSNL01; family HGM11501; genus HGM11501. Next base: position 1,978 of record CAZITC010000101.1, read on the forward strand.
TTTTTAAGACGAAAGTTTTTTTCGTTATCCTTATACATTCTTCGCTCGCCAAGGCCGATTGTGTGAAAAAGATAGTTGTTTTTATCATATTCCGCGGCCATTGTTTTGGTAAGCTGCATATAACACTCCATGTTTTCCTTAATGCGAAAATCAAGCACTCTGCCGGTATCGTATTTGTTATACTGGCTGTCCGCCTGTGTTAAAAGCACGGGATTTTTTTTCTTCAAAAATTCAACCGGTGTTCTTGAATACCAGTGTGTCATCGTGCCCGTATCCGTTGCGGACATAATATCCAAATCGTTTGCATATTGCATAACCTTTTTCCGAAGCTCGCCCCTGTATTTCGCCGTCCAAAAATCAGAACGGTTATCGTAGCCGTCAGTATAGGTTACCTCCTGCTCCGAATTGTAAAAGCCGTCCGCATAATGTACCGTGTCCGGAAACGCCCGTTGCCATGCATCATCCATACCGATGCGAAGCATGAAAAAGTTAAGGCGCTTTTTCATCATCCAGTCAAGCTCCGCCTTCCAATCCTCATATGACCAGTGCTCCGCCTGGAAGCGCTTAAGACCGCGATGTGCAAAATATCTTAAGCCGCGGTAAAAAAAGCGCGGACTGTAGGCTTTATCAATTCCCTCAGTAATAATTTCATCGCTTTTCGGGATAACATCCCCATCCCAGAAGTAGCGGCAATTCATAAATTCCTCAAAATAGCCGTAAACGGCATAAAGCGTTGAACGCCCCCTTCCTCCGGCTAAAACAAGAACATTGCGCTCGCCCTTTTTATATGTACGAATACAGTAATCATCCGTTCCGTATCGAATACCTAAGTCGCAAATTGCCCCCTCGGCCAGCTCATTCATCAAAAAATCATTCACTGCATCCGAGCCGATTATAACAAGTGTGCTTTTACCGTCATCACAATCAGATAATACGGCAGATTTACCCGTTATTTTATTATACATGTCCGCAAAAGCCTGCGCTGCCATAATATAAGCTTTTCCGCACTTCTCCGGCCGAACAATGAGCAATGACATTAACCCCATCTCCTTCATATTAATTGCAAGCTCTGCTGACAGGCGTCTTGCATCCTTAATCATTATATATTCTCATAACACAAAAAACAATCCGATTTTCATTTTATAATATAAGATTTTCAAAACTCGCTCTTGACAAAAGCCGTTTCATGTAATATGCTTTAATCAGGTGATGTGTTATGTTTTTCGATAATACCGATTTAGATATTAAAATATTATCCGTTCTTAAGCTTACACGCGAAAGCATGCACGGCTTTGCTTCATCCAGGTGCTTTCACGCTCTGTCATTCCGCGTGTCCGGCGGTGCGGATTTTGTTTTTTCTGACAAAAGCCTCTATACCAAGGGTGGTGACCTTATTTACGTTCCGGCCTTCGCCGATTACCGCATTGATTCCGGCAGCGAGGAGCTTTACGTTATACATTTCACGCTAAACAATGCGCTCACCGCATCGCCGGAGGTTTTCTCCCCCGCCGATGCCAAGTATTATGAGCGCAAGTTTCGCGATATTTATGCCGCGTGGACAAAAAAGGAGCCCGGCTATGCATACGAATGTAAGGCCGACCTATTAAAAGTTCTTTCGCATACCATAAAGCAGTCGCTGGAGCTTAACGCCCCGGGAAGCGGTCGCTTGCCGGAGGAAATAGTAAAATACATTCACGAAAACTATACCGATAAAAGCATGACCGTTGCCTCATTATCCGCCATGGCCAATATGAGCGAAACGTATTTCAGAAAGCTTTTTATTCAAAGATTTTCCGTTTCTCCGCACAAATATATAAGCACTCTTCGCCTTTCTCACGCGATTGAGCTTTTGTCCTCCGGATATTACACGGTCAGTGAGGCCGCGCTGAAAAGCGGCTATGACTCGCAAAATTATTTTTCCTACGCCGTAAAAAAAGCCACCGGGCTTTCCCCGCAGGGCTACAAAGCAAAAGCACTTCAAAGGGACTGACATCCCTTTGAAGCGCTTTTTTAAATCAACGCAATATCGTCGTCCTGCACACCCACGGTGCATGTATCGCCCGGGTTTAAATTGCCGCGAATAATTGCCTCCGCAATTTTATCCTCCAGCTTTGATGAAATAAGTCGACGCATGGGGCGTGCTCCGTTTCTTTCGTCACACCCGTTTTTTGCAAGATAAGCCTTTGCCTCATCATTTATAACAAGCCTTATGCCCTTTTCCTCCAGCATGGACGAAAGTGATGAAAGCATAATTTCCGCAATTTTTAACGCTTCCTTCTCGCCAAGACTGTTAAACGGAATTATTTCGTCCACCCTGTTCAAAAATTCCGGTCGGAACACATCCTTAAGTGCGCGACGCACCTTTTCCTCGTTTGCCTTGGCCTCATTCTGGGTAAAGCCGATTGACGAGGTTTTCCAGTCACTTCCGGCGTTCGAGGTCATAATAATAACCGCGTGTTCAAAGCTTACTACCTTGCCGTGACTGTCCGTCAGGCGGCCGTCATCCAATATTTGCAATAAAATGTTGTGAATATCCGGATGAGCCTTCTCAATCTCGTCAAGCAAGATAACCGAATACGGCCTTCTTCTTATTTTTTCGGTAAGCTGACCGGCATCATCATAGCCCACATATCCCGGAGGTGATCCGATAATTTTGGCAACGGAGTGCTTTTCCATATATTCGGACATATCCATGCGGATAATGTAATCCTCACTGTCAAACATGGCTTCGGCCAAAGCCTTTGCAAGCTCGGTTTTGCCCACACCGGTAGAGCCGACAAAAATGAAGGATGCCGGGCGAAGCTTTTTGGAAAGACCTGCCCTGTTTCTTCTTATCGCCCTTGCTACCGCGTTCACGGCCGCATCCTGGCCGATAACACGCTTGTGAAGAATTTCCTCCAGGGATAAGAGCTTATCCGTTTCAAGCTCGGTAATTTTTTGCACGGGTATTTTGGTCATATTTTCAATTACCGCGGCAATATGCCCGACCGTAAGCGTGGTGTAGTCGTTTTTCTTTTCCAGCTCACTGATTTCGGAGGACATTTGCTCCTCCTTGGTTTTATATTCG
>CAZITC010000102.1:0-4997 GCA_964542085.1 uncultured Ruminococcus sp.
AGGGAAGGAAGAATAAAAAGCCCCGCAAGGAAATTTTCGGTTAGGAGGTGTGAACAACGGAAGAAAGAATTTATGCGGCGATAGATTTAAAATCCTTTTACGCCTCGGTTGAGTGTGCGGACAGGGGGGTGGACCCGTTGGATACCAATTTGGTGGTTGCTGACCCAAGCCGCACCGAAAAAACAATATGTCTGGCGGTAAGTCCTTCGCTTAAAGCGTATAAAATAAGCGGCAGAGCAAGGCTTTTTGAAGTGGTATCACGTGTTAGGGCAATAAATGCCGCAAGAGAAAAAAGCGCACCGGGAGGGGGCTTTGACGGCTCCTCCGTATTTGCACATGAGCTTAAAGAAAATCCTAAGCTTGCCGTTGACTATATTGTTGCACCGCCGAAAATGGCGCGCTATATGGAAATGAGCGCCGAAATATACAAAATATATTTGAAATATGCCGCGGCGGAGGACATTCACGTTTATTCGGTGGATGAGGTGTTTATTGACTTGACGGAGTATTTGGCCTTAAGCGGGTTGACGGCACAGGAGTATGTGAGCAAAATAATAAGTGATGTTTTTTTGAGAACGCACATTACGGCAACGGCAGGCATAGGTACAAACCTTTATCTTTGTAAGGTTGCCATGGATATTGGCGCAAAGCACGCCAAGCCGGATGAAAACGGGGCGCGGATTGCTTATATGGATGAAAGGCTGTACCGTGAAACGTTGTGGGGGCACAGGCCGATTACCGATTTTTGGCGCGTGGGAAGGGGATATGCAACCTCTCTTGCAAAATACGGAATTTATACCATGGGCGATATTGCGAGGTGCTCATTGACAAATGAGGAACTTTTGTATAAGCTTTTCGGGGTCAATGCCGAACTTCTGATTGACCATGCATGGGGCTGGGAGCCGACGCTTATTTCTGACATAAAGGCTTATCGACCGCGAAGCAGTAGCTTATCATCCGGGCAGGTGTTAAAAAAGCCCTATGCATTTGAGCAGGCCGGCCTTATTGTAAGAGAAATGGCGGACAGCCTTGCCTTGGAACTTACGGAAAAGCGCCTTGTGACGGGACAGCTTGTTATGGATTTGGGCTACGACTCGGAAAACATGAGCTATTACACAGGGGAGGCGGAAACGGACAGGTACGGAAGGAAAATCCCGAAGGCGGCGCACGGCTCATACAATCTCAGCACGAAAACGTCCTCCGCCAGCGTGATTGTGAACGGCGCCTTTAAGCTTTTTTCGGCCATCGCCGATAAACACCTGACCGTTAGGCGAATTACCATAACGGCAAATTCGGTTTCCTCTGCCGACGAAAAGCAGGATTATGAGCAAATGAATTTGTTTACCGATCCTGAAGAGGAGAAAAGGCTTGAAAAGGAGCTGAGAAGGCAGGAGGCGGTGCTTGATATTAAGAAGAAATTCGGCAAAAACGCCATTTTAAAAGGAATGAATTTGCAAAAGGAAGCAACCGCTAAAGAGCGCAATGCACAGATAGGAGGGCACAAGGCCTAAATGGGGGAATATGACGATATAATAAATTCAAGGCGCCACGTATCAAAAAAATATCCGCCGATGAAGAGGGAGGACAGGGCGGCACAGTTTTCGCCATTTGCGGCGCTTACCGGCTTTTCGGGTGTTATTGAGTCCGCAACTAAGGAGCCTTTAGTAAGGGCGGACATCGGCGAGGAACGTGAAAAGGAGCTTAACGGAAAAATTAAGAATCTTGCGAAAAAAATAAAAAGCCGCCCGAAGGCGGTTGTTACGTATTATTCTGACGAGGAAGGCCGTTATGTTACCAAGAATGTGATCTTAAGACAAATTAATGCCGAGCTTAAATTTATTTCTACCGACTGCGGCAGGATTGATTTTGATTGCATTTTTGATATACGCGATTTTTAACAGCATAAAAATAAAACGGCCGTACGGCCGTTTTATTATTTGCTTTCAATATAATTGTTAAGCTTTTCTAAAAGAGCTTCACAATCAACACCATGCACCATGCAAGCTTCTTCAACAGTTTCACCGATGGCACCGGGGCAAGTAAGGCAGTGCATACCTATTTCAAGAAAGAACGGCGCAGTGCCCTCATCAATTTTAAGAACATCCGCGATGATTGTGTCTTTTGTTATTTTAGCCATTGTTAAATACCTCCGTAAAAATTGTCTTAATATATTATAACTGACATTTTTCCCTATGTCAAGCTATTTTATTCAAGCGGCTCCTTTGCATCCGGTCTTCGCCTTCTTATGAAGGCAAAGGGCGAAACGCTTCGGTCGCATTTTAATGAAAATTTCATCATTGCATGGTTGGCCGTTTCTATCGGCTCGCCTTCGGAGTTTTTTAAATCCTCCGCCTTAAGGTACCAAAAATCACCCTCCGGCTCCATAACCTCCAAAAGCTCGCCCTCCGATACCTTGTTCAAAAGCGAAAGATGAAGCCTTCCGGCATCCGGGTCGCTTTTTACAATATCGGCAATAACGTCATAGTTTCTTATATAGGAGCCGTCTGAATAAATTTCCTCCGGCCGTCCGAAGAAAAAGCCGGTATCGTATTTTCTGTGGCTTACCTTTTTAAGCTCGGTGAGATAATCCGGGGAATACCAATTACTCTTATCGGCATAATAAGCATCAATGGCGCGGCGATAGCTTTTTACAACCGTTGCAACATAATAGGCGGTTTTGATGCGCCCTTCAATTTTAAGTGAGTCCACACCGCTTTCGATAAGCTCCGCAATGTGCTCAATCATGCACATATCCTTTGCATTGAAAACAAAGGTGCCGCGTTCGGTTTCCACAACGGGCATATACATTCCCGGGCGCTTTTCCTCCATAACGTAATATTGCCAGCGGCATGGCTGTGCACATTGACCCATGTTACTGTCACGATTGGCAAGATAGTTGCTTAAAAGGCATCTGCCGGAATATGACATACAAATGGCACCATGGCAAAAAACCTCCAGCTCGGCGCCGGTCTTTTCCTTTATTTCACGTATTTCCTCAAGCGAAAGCTCCCGCGCAAGAACAACACGCTCCGCTCCGTCGTCAATAAGCTTTTTGACGGTAAGGTAATTGGTTACGCTGGCCTGTGTGCTTATGTGAATGGGAAGGTCGGGTGCAGCCTCCTTAACAAGCTCAATAACGCCGAGATCCGAAATTATGGCGGCATCGGCACCGAAGGTGACAGCCTTTTTGGCAAAGGTGGCAATAGCAGAAAGGTCACGGTTATGCGGAATAATGTTCATTGCGATGTAAACCTTTTTTCCGCGTTCGTGAGCGTAATAAATGCCTTCCTTTATTTCCTCATCGGTAAAATTAACTGCGGCGCTTCGTAGGGAAAACTGCTCTCCGCCGATGTAAACCGCATCCGCGCCGTATTCAATGGCAACCTTAAGCCTTAAAAGGTCACCTGCGGGGGCAAGCAATTCAATTTTTTTCATAATCCTTCTCCTTATACGATATTGCAACGCCGTTTCCTATAGGTATTACACTGGTTGAAAGAAAGTCCGCCTCCGATATAAATTTAAGATAATCGCGAAGCCTTTTTACAATGGTAACCTTACGCTTTTCGGTGTCAACGGAGTCGGTTACCTCACCCTTGTACAAAACATCGTCGGAAATCAAAACGCCACCTGTTTTTAAAAGACGCATACAGTCCGGCAAAAATTCAAGATACTGCCCCTTTGCCGAGTCCAAAAAAATCATGTCAAAGCCGCCGTCAAGCCAGGTTAATGCATTTTCCGCCTCATCCAGTACCGGCTTTATTATGCGTGAAAGACCGGCGGCCTTGATGTTGTATATTGCGCGCTCGTACATTTTGTCGTAGCGCTCCACAGTTATAATTTCACCGTCACCCATGGCGCGTGCCATGACAATGGCGCTGTAACCGATAGCGGTACCAAGCTCCAAAATTCTTTTGGGGCGGTGGATTTTTATTAAGGTGGTTAAAAGAGCGGCAACCTCCGGCTCAATAATGGGGGCATAGGTTTCGGTATCTGCGGCCTCCCGCTCAAGATTGGATAAAAAAGCGTCACGCGGGGGAATAAGCTCCCGCAAATATTCTTCAACGTAAGGGTGAACAATTTTTTCCATAGCACATCTATAAAGGGGCGGAAAACCGCCCCTTTTATTATTTTACCTCTCTGATTTCAATTTCAATATCCCCGCCGGGAGCCTCAGCCGTAACAGTATCACCGGCTTTTGCACCGATAAGCGCGTGGCCGATGGGTGACTCATCCGAAATCTTATTGTTTAAGGGGTCGGACTCGGCACTGCCTACAATTGAATAGGTTATTTCCGAGTCAATGGACTTAATGTAGCAAACAACCGTTGTTCCGATGGATGCAATGCCCTCGGTTCTTTCGGTATCCTCCAAAAGTTTAACATTTTTGAGCATTTCCTCAATTTCAGCTATGCGTGCTTCAAGCTTTGCCTGTGCTTCTTTAGCCTCGTCATACTCACTGTTTTCCGATAAATCCCCGTAGGAGCGCGCTTCCTTAAGGTGCTCCGCTGCTTCCTTACGGCCTATTGTTCTCTTATATTCAAGCTCTTCGGTAAGCTTAGCAAGGCCTTCCTTTGTTAAAACATATTCCTTTGCCATAATAAATAATTCTCCTTTTTGCCCCATCAGGGCATTAATAGTACAGATTATACTACCAAAAAAACGATTTGTCAATACATTAATTTAAAGTCGGCCGAGCTGTCGAGGGCATAGAGTCTTGCCGCATCCTTGCAGGACAAAGGCCGCTTAAGGACTTCCGAAATAAATGAATATTTTCCCAATGGGTAAAAAGAAAGTGAGGCTGTGCCGAGCCTGAGAGGCGCGTTAAAATCGGGATGAAGGCCGATTAGGAAGGGTATGCCACGCGCGGCCGCGAAAAACACGGCGGCATCGGATGCGGTGCTTTCAGAAACAACAGCCGCGGCGGCGCCGGTTTCCGTAAATATTTTATCAGAAAGCTTGGACGAGTCTTCGCCGAATAAATAAAGCTCCGGGAATTCC
>CAZITC010000103.1:0-4969 GCA_964542085.1 uncultured Ruminococcus sp.
CATATCGGGAGTTGCGATAACAACATCAAACTCAAACCAGTTTTCGCCCTGGATTTTTGCAACAAGCTCTTCGCTTCCTGCATAATCTGCGCCGGCCTTAAGTGCTTCCTCAACCTTGTCACCCTTTGCAAAAACAAGAACTCTAACCTTCTTGCCTGTGCCGTGGGGAAGGACGATTGCACCTCTAACCTGCTGGTCAGCGTGACGGTAGTCAACGCCGAGCCTTATGTGACATTCAACAGTTTCGTCGAATTTCGCCTTCGCTGTGCTTTTTGCAAGAGCAACCGCATCAGCAGGATCATATAATTCGGCGGAGTTGATAGTCTTTGCACTATCTAAATATTTCTTACCCAAATTCAAAACCTCCCTGTGGTTATACGAAAGTTGCCTTTCTCCCACAAAATTAAATTATTAGTCCTCTACTACAATACCCATGCTTCTTGCCGTTCCGGCAATCATGCTCATTGCAGCTTCTACCGATGCCGCATTCAGGTCAGGCATCTTCTGCTCTGCTATTTTTCTGACGTCTTCCTTTTTAACAGTAGCAACCTTTGTTTTATTCGGCACGCCGCTTCCTGATTCAAGACCGCAAGCCTTCTTTAAAAGAACTGCTGCCGGCGGAGTTTTCAACACGAAGGAATAGCTTCTGTCCGCATAAATTGTGATTACAACGGGAATTATAAGACCTGCATCCTTGGATGTTTTCTCATTAAATTCCTTTGCGAACTGAGGAGCGCTTACACCGTAGGGACCGAGTGCGGGACCTACCGGGGGCGCCGGAGTAGCCTTTCCTGCCGGAATCTGGAGCTTAACGTAGCCCACTATTTTCTGAGCCATTTAAAATGCACCTCCTTAAAAAAATTGTGGTAAACACGGGGGAAGGCTTTAATTCCCCAGTGCCAGAGAGCGGATAAAAATCCTCCCACTTATATAATAAGCATAAATGCCTATTAGCAAAAATTATAATGCTTCAATCTGGCCAAACTCAAGCTCAACCGGTGTATCGCCGTTGAACATGGGCACCAGAACGGTAACAATATGCCTTTCGGTATCAATTTTTTCAACCGTGCAGACATAGTCGGAAAACGGCCCGTCCGTAATACGAACACTGTCACCCTCAGCGAAATCAAGTGAAACCTCTTTCGTTTCAATGTTCATACGAACGATTTCATCATCGGTAAGGGCAACCGGGTCCGACCCGGGACCGACAAATCCCGTGACGCCGCGAATGTTTCTTACAACATACCAGCTGTCATTCGTTATTATCATTTTAATGAAAACATAGGAAGGGAAAATTTTGTGCTGTGTAATTTTCTTTTCCCCGTTTTCCTTTTCTTCAACAATTTCCTCAACCGGGACCTTAACCTCAAAAATAAGGTCCTGCATGCCCAGGTTTTCGATGGACTTTTCTATGTTATCCTTAACCTTATTTTCGTAGCCCGAATATGTGTGAGCCACGTACCATTTTGCCTGTGAACTGTCAGCCATAACAAAACCGCCGCGCACATTTATGCCGTGCGAACTTGCGGCATGCCTCCCTTCTTTTTATTCTACTGCCTTAAATCAGAAAAGCTTTCTGAACAAGGACTGGAACAAAAAGTCAAAGCCGAACACCAAAAGTGCCGTAACAGCAATAAACACAAGAACAACAACCGTGTTCTTTATAAGCTGATCCTTTGTCGGCCAGGTAACCTTCTTAAGTTCTATTCTGACTTCCTTGAAAAATCTTCCGAGTTTAGAAAAAATGTTGCCCTTCTTTTTAGCTTCTTCTGCCATACAGGTACACTTCCTTCCTTAATTATTTTGCCTCTTTATGCATTGTGTGCTTGCGGCAGAACGGGCAATACTTATTAAGCTCAAGCCTGTCAGGTGTGTTCTTTTTATTCTTTACTGTGTCATAATTTCTCTGCTTGCACTCACTGCATGCCAATGTAATCTTTACTCTCATTTAAGATACCTCCTGTTATATAAAGAACGGCCCGATAAAAAGGAGCGGCCCGTCCTTTTTTGCACTTCAAAAAAGCTTCATCCTACGGAGAAGCAATTATTAATATACCACATAACCTCTCCCATGTCAAGCATTTTTTTATTTTAATTTTTTCAGCACTTTGCACCCTTGGCTCCCTTAAGGCCCTTAAGGCTGTTTTCCGACAAGAGATTTGTGTCGTAGGTAAAACTTAAGCCCTCCCGCTCCCGCGAGCGCTTTAAGGCCAGGTCAACAAGCTCATCCAAAAGGGCGGAATATTTTATTCCAGCTCCCTCCCAAAGATAGAAGGAAAGCGACCCCGGAATAGTGTTTATTTCATTAACATAAACCTTACCCTCTGCCTTATCAATCATAAAGTCAATTCTGGCAACGCCGGAGCAATTTAACGCGCGGAAGGTTTTAACCGCAAGACCTCTTATATACTCAGTTTCCTCCTCCGAAAGCTCCGCCGGGATTTTTCTGCTTGCTCCGCTCATGCCCTTGGCGCCCTTTGTGCCGCTTTTATACTTGTCGTCATAACTCAAAATCTCACCGGAGCCGGCAGGCTCCTCCAAAAGGGATGCACGAGCCGTTGCGTAATCGCCCAAAACGGAGCAGTTGATTTCCCGAAGCTCCTTTATTGCGTGCTCTGCAAGTATTCTTTGCGAATACATCGCCGCCTCCTCAATGGCAACGGAAAGTCCCGTTCTGTCCTCCGCAATTTTTATTCCCACGCTGGAGCCTAAGTTTACCGGCTTTATAATAACGGGATAGCCAATCTCCAGCTCAATCATGTTAAGAGTTTCCGCTTCGTCACGGAAATAGTCCTTCGTGTGGAAGCATACGCCGGGAAGCACCGGAATATCCGAGGCGGCAAGCATTGTTTTCATAACATACTTATCCATACCGACAGCGCTTGAAATAACATCGCATCCGGCATAGGGAATACAAAGTGTCTGCAGATAGCCCTGAAGCGCGCCGTCCTCCACATTTGTTCCGTGCACCACGGGAAGTGCAACGTCAATTTTGGAAATAACACTCTTTGCGAATTTTTTTGCCGGATACTGTTCCAAATAGGTTTCGTTTTCGTTCCTTACCAGAACAGCCCTTTTGCAACCGGCCAAAATTTTATCCATATCCTTATAATTTTCAATATCGAAAAGCGCATCTCCGGTATAGAAAATATTTTTCTTCGTTATATAAAGGGGAATAACATTGTACCTTTCCCTGTCAAGCGAAGCCATCGCCTGCACCGCACTGATAACCGATACCTCGTGCTCAACGCTTTGTCCGCCGAAAAGCACCAAAAGATTTATCTTCATTTATTCATCTTCCTTTCATTCTTAAAGAAAATTATCCGGCAGGTCGTTTTCAAGTAAAACGACCGAGGGAACATCCGTTATTTTATAAACATAGGCCAAGGCATCGTTTATATCGCTTGCAATATAAAGCCTTTCCTTATCGAAGCCGGCCTCCAAAATTCCCTCCCTTATGGGAACGGCCTGTTTTTCGCCCACAAGAACAATAAAATCCGCCGCTAAGGCCGCTTGTGCACCAAACCTTTTGTTAAGCTCATACTGCTTTTCGCCGAGTTCCACCATGCCCGGTGTAACCAAGATTTTACGTTCTGCGAAGCGTGAAAGCGCCGAAAGCGCCGCCTTTGCCCCATCCGGGTTGGAATTATAGGCATCGTCAATGACGGTGTAGCGCGGATTTCTTTTAAGCTCCAGCCGATGCTCCGGCGCGCGAAGCTGTTTAACCGCCGCCTTCAAGTCCGCCTCATCCACGCCGAGCGTGAGCGCAACGGCATAGGCCCCGGCAATGTTGACTGCGCTGTAATCGCCCAACAGCGAGGTTGACATATCCTGTCCCGACAGCTTGAAAAATGAGCCTCCGGCCGAATAGGAAAGCTCCGTCACACGGTAATCCGCCCCGTCCGCACTGCCGAAGGTAACCGCCCCGTCAAAGCATTTTTCCTTAAGATAAGGATTGTCGGTATTCAAAAACACTTTGCCGCCCTTTTGACGCACCGCGTCGGCCAGCTCCAGCTTTGTGTCAAGCACATTTTCAATTGTTTTAAACGTTTCCAAATGCTGAGGGCCCACCGAGGTGATTATTCCGAAATCCGGATGAACGATGTCACAAATTTCCTTAATATCGCCCTTGTTCTTCGCTCCCATTTCAACCACAAAAATTTGGTGCGTGCTTTTCAGCGACTCACGCACAGTTTTAACCACACCCATGGGAGTGTTGAAGGAGCCCGGAGTCATAAGTACGCTGTAGCGCTGTGACAACAGCTTTGTGAGTGCATATTTCATGCTGGTTTTACCGTAGCTTCCGGTAACGCCTATTACAATAAGCTTTTCGTGCTCGGCAAGGATTTTTTTTGCTTCATTAACATATCTTTGCGAAATCGCCGCCTCCATAGGAAGTGAAGCACACAGGGCCGCCATCGAAATCCACGGCATCAAAACTGCCGCCAGTGTAAAAACAATGGTGGATACTCCGGAAAAATATGCCCCTACGGAAATTAAAGCTCCCAGCAAAAGGCACACGGTAAAAAGTCTTTTCACACGTGCGGTGTACACCAAGGGCTTTTTCGCCTTCGCCTTGCGGTATGGCGTGCACGCTAAAATCGCAAGGATTAAAAACGCGGCGGCAATGCTTTCGGATACAAAGCAAAGCGGAACTGCCAGAATAACCGGTAACGCCCGAAGGCTTATAAGCCTTTTCCAATCCTCCCGAAGCCAGGATAAAAGCCGTTCCGGCCGATAGGAATTAAGCTGAGCCATGTGAATTTGCCTTCCGGCAGAGAAAAACAAAAACACCAAAAACGCCGGAATTTGTGCCAAACTAAGAATTTTATCCATAATTTCTCCTTATAAACAGCCAATCAGTTGTTCAAAAAGTAATTTATCGCGCCAAGCGCCTTTCCCGGATTATCCAAATAAGAAAAATGGCCGGCGCCGGAAATTTCCACAAGGCCGGAGCCCTTGATAAGCC
>CAZITC010000104.1:0-4879 GCA_964542085.1 uncultured Ruminococcus sp.
GAAAGGGTTGAACGAGCAGCATGAGGATTACGGATATTAGAATAAGAAAAACCAGTACGGAAGGAAAAATGCGAGCTGTGGTTTCGGTTACTTTTGATGACGCTTTTGTAGTACATGACATAAAAATAATTGAGGGGAACGACAAAATGTTTGTGGCTATGCCGAGCAGAAAAACTCCTACCGGCGAGTTTAAGGATATTGTTCACCCGATAACAACTGATATGAGGGAAGAACTTCAAAAGGCGATTATCGCTAAGTATGAAGAGTTTCTTAAAGAGGAAGAGGAAGAAAACTGATTACATAAAAAATCTGTGCCACGTGCACAGATTTTTTATGTGTTTTTTTATTTTGTGCCGGAGGGCTTTTCCTCCTGTAATTTAACGTTAACGGTTATTTCCTTGCCTTCACGGTTAACGGTAAGCTTAATGGTATCGCCTGCCTTAAACTGATTACGCTTTGCAATAAATTCCGACGAGGAGGTAACTTTTTCGCCGTTGAAGGCAATTATAATATCGCCAACCTCAATGCCGGCTGCTTCTGCGCTTCCACCCTCAACCACGCTGTTAACAAATAGGCCGTAGTTTGTAGGAAGGTTATAGTAATAAGCAAGCTGGTTTGTAATTTCAACAATGTTAACACCGATGGAAGGTCTGCCGTGAACGTAGCCATCCTTTATAATATCCTCAATAACGTCCTTAACGTCGTCAATCGGAATGGCAAAGCCAAGACCCTCAACACCGTCCGATGAAATTTTTACGGAGTTTATGCCGATAACCTCGCCCTTGGTGTTAACAAGTGCACCGCCGGAATTACCGGAATTGATTGCGGCATCTGTTTGAATAAGGTTGTAGGTTGTGCCGTCAACCGTAAGGTTTCTGTTAAGCGCGCTTACAATACCGTGAGTAACACTGCCGGCAAGTTTAAGACCTAAGGGATTGCCGATTGCAAGCACCGAATCGCCAACCTGAAGGGAGGAAGAGTAGCCGAGCGTTGCGGCGTTTAGCTCATGACCTGACGGAGAGACCTTAATGATTGCAATATCCGTTGTTGCATCGGTGCCGATTAATGTGGCATCAAGCTCATCGCCGGAGGCCAAGGTAACCTTAAGCTTATTTGCGTTTGAAACAACGTGGTTGTTGGTAACAATGTAGCCGTCCGTGCTTATTATAATGCCGGAGCCGGTGGACTGCACCGTGTTAATGTTAAGATAGCTGTTTTGAGAATAATTCATGTTTGAAATGCCGACAATTGAGGGACTTACCGTTGCGGCAATTTGCTGGTTTGTAAGCTCGCTTCCGTCCGATTTGGTGAGGGAAGCACCGGGAATGTTAAGCTGCGGCTCATTTTGCGCAATGTTAACATTCTTCAAAATATAGTCGCGTATTGCATCCCTTGAAAGATAAAGACCGCCGGAAAATGCCGATGCCGTTAAAAATGCTGTTAAAACAGCAACCGTTACCGGCTTTTTGAAAAAGCCGCCACGCTGTTTTTTGGGCTTTTTCACCGTTTCGGAATACACGCTTTCCTTATATTCTGCCGTCTGAGCAAAGCTTTCAGTATTATTATTTTCGTTGTTGTAATCGTTGGAAAATTCATTATTCATAAAGATTACTCCTTTCTTATAACTATAATATACCACACAGATTTTAATATAATATTAACAAAGTGTAAAAATTAGATTATTTGTTGAAATTGCTTTTGCAGGGCTTTAGAGTAAAGGTAAACCTTGTAAAACGACCCGGCTCACTTTTGGCATCAATGCTTTCGCCGTGAAGAAGCATGATGTTTTTCACAAGATAAAGACCAAGGCCGATGCCATTTTTATCAATGCCGCGTGATTTATCTGTTTTGTAAAACTTGTCGAAAATGTGCTTTAAATCCTCCGGCATAATGCCCTCACCGCTGTTTTCAAAGGAAATATAAACCCTGGAGGACTTTGTGCCCACAACGATTTTTATTAATCCTTTTTCCGGAGTGAACTTAATTGCATTGTCCAAAAGATTGATGACAACTCTGGTTATTGCATCCTTATCGCACAGGCAGAAGCACTGTTCCGTTTCAAATTCAACATTAACGTCAATTTGCTTTTCTGTGATGCGCTCCTCATACTTTATAATCTGCCGACGAATACACTCGTTAATGTCAAAGCTTGTATATTCAAGCTTTTGGCCGCCGCTTTCAATTCGCGAAACGTCCATAAGCTCGGTTACAAGGCGCGATAAGCGCCGTTCCTCGGAAAGGCAGATTCCCAAATAATCGTTCACCTTATCCGGAGGAATCGTGCCGTCCAAAATACTGTCGGTAAAGCCGATTATGGAGGTCATCGGCGTTCTAAGCTCGTGGGCAATGCTTGCGGTAAAGGCGCGCTGGTTTTCTTCGGTATTTTGCAACGACTCGGCCATATCGTTGAAAGTGGTGATAAGCTCACTGATTTCACCGATTGTGTTTTCGCAGTCCGTGTTTACGCGCTTGGTAAAATCGCCGGAGGCAATTTTCATCGCGGCATCGTTCATGTCCTTAAGCGGCTTTGAAATCCGGTAGGTTAAGGCGTAGGAAAGAGCAACGGAAACGAACAGCGAAATGAGTGTTGCAAGCACGAAATTCGATGCAATTACATTAAGCAGCGAATTGATTTGCGGTGTTGGAATGAAAAGCAAAAGAACATAGTCCAATACGTTATTTTTGTAAATCGGCTTGAACACGGTAAGCGTTGTATCGACAAAAAGCTTATCCATTGTGCCCCAAATAACATAATATTCCTCGTTGCTGTAGGAGGCCGCAATGGCCGCGGAGGGGATTTTGCCCTCCAAAATTTTGGAAAGCGGCGCCGACGGAACAATATACTCTGTTTCGTATTCCGAGCCGCGCCCCCTTAAAATCGTGTTTGGCCGAAAGGCCTGTATATCGGCATAACGGTATAAAATTCTGTTATCGGGCGAAAGCTTCATAACCGAAAAATTTGTGCTCGAAGCAATGGTGGTTATGGTGCTTTTGTAATTTGCGTTAATTTGCCCCTTTATTTTGTTGTAATTATAATAGGAAATATCGCCTTGTGACTGAAGCATATCCAGTTCGCTGTAAAGCTCATCGGTTTGCGTTGTAATATCCAGCATCTTGGAGGATGCCGTCAATATGCGGGAAATATAGTCCGACTTAAGGTAGGAATACAGCCTGGAATAGCATATGACAGACATCAGCGTAAATGAAATGAATATTATAAGCATGTTTATTCCGAATATTCTGGAAAACAGGCTTATACGCCTTTTTTTGACATCCATTATTCATATACCTCGAAAATATAGCCTACGCAGTGCTTGGTTTTAAGCATCCAATATTTATCGTGAGTGTTGCCAAGCTTTTCGCGAAGCCTTTTAACGTGCACATCAATTGTTCTGGATTCGCCGCCGTACTCAAAGCCCCAGACCTTTTCCAAAAGCTGCTCACGGGTGAAAACAACATTTTTGTTGGAGGCAAGAAAATATAAAAGTTCCAGCTCACGGGCGGGCGTGTCAATGGAAACATTATCCACCTTAAGCTCATAGTTCGCAATATTGATTTCAAGACCGGGGAAGTTAAGTATTTCCGAGCTTTCCTTTGTGTCGGCAGAAGAGCGCCTTAAAACGGCACGTATTCTTGCAATAAGCTCCTTGGTTTCAAAGGGCTTAACAATATAATCCTCCGCACCGAGCTCGAGCCCCAAAACCTTGTCAAAGGTATCGCCTTTGGCGGTGAGCATGATTATAGGAACACTGCTTGTTTTTCTTATTTCGCGGCAAACCTGTATTCCGTCAAGCTTGGGAAGCATAAGGTCAAGTATAATAAGGCACGGCTCCTCGGTGCGAAATTTTTTTAAGGCATCCTCACCGTCGTAGGAAATAACGGTCTCAAACCCCTCCTTCACCAAATGCAGTCTTATAAGCTCACAAATGTTTGCGTCATCATCAACAACAAGTATTTTGTTTTTATTCATAAAATCACCCCTTTTTACACATTATAACATAATTTTAATGAAATGAAAATCCGATATGACGGAATTTAAAGAAAAATTTACATATTAAACCTTAAGCCGTGCCTCAATGGAAAACCTTTTCGGTGTAATGCCAACAGCTTTTTTGAACACCGCGGCAAAGTAGTTGCTGTCGTTAAAGCCAACCTCCATGGCAACACGGGTAACGGAAAGGCTTGTTTCGGAAAGAAGCCTTTGAGCGGCATTTATGCGCATAAGATTTACATATTCGTTTAAGCCTACCCCGGTTATTTTTTTGAATTGCTTGGAAAAATAGCTTGCGCACATACCGAATTTGTGTGCCAAAAAATTAAGGCTCAAATCAGATGCGGGGTTGGAGCATATGTATTCAGCGGCGGCCTGGATTATTCTGTACGGCTCGGTTATATTTTGAACAGAGGAAGCAAGCCGTATTCGTGAGGCCGTGATAATAAGTTGCTCCAAATAAAGCTGTTGCATATGAATATAATCCTTGTGGCGGCGTTTTTCCTCGTGCTCAATACTGCCTATTATATCGCGTATTTTATAGGCCTGTTCCGGCGGAAAGCTTAAAAGCTTGTTTTTTTTCAGTTCCTCTATGTATTCCGGGCAGTTGCGGCAAATGCAATCGTCCACCATTAAAAGCACGCGCTCCACATATTCCGTGCTTTGCGAATCCGTTTTGTGAAAGGTACCCTTGGGAACGAATATCATATCGCCGGGCTTAAGCAAAAAAATTTCACTTCCTATAAAATATGTGGTTTGTCCCTTTTCAAGGTAATAAATTTCGTGGCGGTTGTGATAATGCGCAGCCGGCATGCTTTTTGGATTTTTTCTCGACGAGCGCTGAAAAATGTCAACCTCCTCCCGAAAGGACGACATAAGCCTCACCTC
>CAZITC010000105.1:0-4837 GCA_964542085.1 uncultured Ruminococcus sp.
ATCACTCTGTCTGAAGCTGCCAGAATTTTCTTTCCCTTCTCCGTATTCCACGTGGTATTTTCCAGGATGATATGAAGCTGATCCAGATTGTCGTGATCATGGGTTCCGGCATACTGTTCTGTTTCATCTTCATCAGCCAGAACATGGTAGATAATCTTCTGACCGGGATCGAAAATATTCATCTGAACACCGGCATAAAGCAGCTCATTTCCCTGTTTTCCAAGACCGATCACTGATACATGCACTTCTTTCAAAGGCTGATTTCCGTTCTGAAATGCATCTTCATAAAGAGGATATTCACGCCAGTATTTCTGCGCAGCCAGTTCTTCGAAAGAAAACATGAAAAGATGCCGGCCGGTCGGAAGAATTCCCGGAAGTGTTTCTGTCTTCAGCCAGATCTGTGCTTCAGGCGGAAACACATTGCTTTCCAGAAAGCGGAAGTTGTCTTCTTCATCGTTCATCAGAATATAACGTTTTCCTTTGAGAAACCGGCCGCTGTCCGGAACAATCTGAATGCCGCGGATGCCAAGCTGACGCAGCAGAAGATCCGGTTCCCTTCCTTTTCCATAAACGATAACCGACCCGGAAAGATGAACCCGGAGATGTTCACTGAGGTGAACGAAATATTTCCATGCAAAGCTCAGAATCACGCCGGCTGAGAAAACCGCTCCGGTAAATCTGGCTGTATTGGTAAAAATATTATATGCATGCGGTCCGTAATTCAGAACGAACATCTGCAGAATGCGGTAGGTTCTTTCTGAAAATGACATTGCTTCTGAAGGATTGGTCCGGTTGGAAATCCCGGTTCCGATATAACCGAAGATGACGGTTATCAGAAAGAGACAGAACAGCAGTGCATTCTTTTCTTTCCGGATATCATGAAAAACATTTCTTTTGTTCTTTTGAGAAATCTGATTCATATGTTCTCACACTTCACGAAAGAAAATACCACCGGTCCGTGAAGTTCCGGTGAAATTATAGCATTCCTGTTTCGCTGATACAGGAATTCTCCACTTTTCCACAGAATGCCCTGATAAAAACATACGGATTTCTGCATGAAATTCTGCAGAAAAATGAGACAGATATTCTGTCTCGTAACGGTATGCTGGAGAAAAGGAGAATACTCATGAAAAACAACGTAAAACTGTATCGTCTGGATGAATATCTGGAAAACGATCCGGCCTACATTGCGGCCATGGATCATGTCCGTAAGACAGCCGCTGCTCTCAATGTGTCAGAAGAGGCTCTGCATCAGATCCTTGAAGCATATCAGGAAGCGGAACAGATCCGGGCAGACTATCTGTGTGAAGTCGGATTTCCGATCAGAGAAAAGCATCATGCCTACAGAGCTTTCTGACCACTCTGTTTCATGATGCCCTGTTACGGACAATGCTTGCCCTTCTTTTCTTCTTTGCCTGATAGAGAGATTCATCTGTACGTCCGATGATTTCCTGTGTATAGAAAGCTTCGGAAACATCAAAGAACGTGCAGCCGAGTGAAAGATTGACATAGTAAGGTTTCCGGGAAACCGACTCGAAATCTTCCTGTACCTGATGAATCTTTTCAAGCGTATTCTGAATCTCCTGCCGGGGATTCTCTGTTTTCAGCAGGAAGAAAGCCAGAAACTCATCGCCTCCGATTCTTCCGATGACCGCTTTTTCCGGTAATCCCTTCTGCAGAAATTCCGCTGATTTCTGTATGGCAAAGTCTCCTTCCAGATGACCGAAGGTGTCATTGATCTGTTTCAGATGATCCAGATCCGCCATAACGGCAGCAAACTTTCCGTCTTCCTCCGTATGAACCATATCCAGCATCTTCCGCATGACACCGGTGCGGTTGTAAAGTTTTGTCAGCGTATCGTGTTCCGCCGCAAAATCAAGAATCTGGTTCTTGTCACGCAGGACGGAATAAAGACGTTTCTGTTCCCGCATCAGATTCTGAAAACGGATGGCGGTTCCGATTTCCAGAGACATGCCGTAGTAGTAGGGAATCTCTTCCGGTGTGCATTCCACCATGAATGTTCCGTACTGACGGTTCTGATAGAACAGCAGAAAGGTAAACATCTGTGCCGGCACTTCGGTCTGAATATGGCTTTCCCCTTCGCCTGCGCGTACAGCCGGACCTTCTTCATATGCATGAACTTCCTGACCGGTCTGTTCCATGGACAGACGGATCGTATCCGGAAATTCAGTTTTCTGATCTTCCGGAATTTCCTGTGCTTCGGAAAGAAGACAGATATACGAACGCGGGCATCCGAAATTGGCCAGCTGTCTGCCCAGAGTTTTCAGAAAAGCGCTGGAATCCGCTGACTGTAACAGAAGTTCTCTTAACAGAAGTGCATTCGACCAGCTTTGCATTTCCGCATTGTTCACGGCATAGACATCATTATGAGAGCCGTGATCTTCTTTCTTCTGATTTTCTGAGTGACAGCCGCATGACTGACGGAAGATGACCTCCGGTTCCACGGTAATCACCCGCTGATCCCAGTCTTTTTTACCTTTCACTGCCTCTGCGGCAAGTCTCACCGCCTGTTTCATCACCTCTTTCAGGTTCTGATCCACCGTTGTCAGCGGCACTTCCATATGTTCCGCAAATACGGCATTGTCAAAACCTGTTACCGCAACATCCTTTCCCGGAACCAGACCATGTTTCCGTAACACCCGGATGGCACTCATTGCCATCTCGTCATTACTGGATACAATGGCATCAATATCCGGTTCCCGCACCAGAAGATCTTCGATCTGATGATCCACATGAGAGGAGAAATCTCCGAAGACAATTCTGCTTTTCCTTACCTCAACGTCATATTCTGAACACGTATCCAGAAAAGCCTGATAACGCTGCCTGGCTTCCGCATTCCGCAACGGGCCGGTAATAAAGGCAGGCTTCTGAATATGATGC
This sequence comes from uncultured Ruminococcus sp., assembly GCA_964542085.1. Classification (GTDB taxonomy): domain Bacteria; phylum Bacillota; class Clostridia; order CAKSNL01; family HGM11501; genus HGM11501. The sequence continues at coordinate 2,902 of CAZITC010000105.1, forward strand.
TTTTCAATCAGATGGGAAACAATCTGATGAATACCGCTGCGGTTGTCAATCACAACGGAACAGCATCCCTGCGGCGGACAGTCATCCTCCAGAAGAATCACCGGCACATCCGGAAGCGACGACAGGAATGATTCCACGTTCTTTTCCTTCTGATAGATGGTAATGGTTCCGTAACTGATGATAATCGCATCCAGATCATCATAACGGCTGTATCCGAATAACGAAGCATACTGGTAGTCGAAGCGGTTTTCACTGATTTCAACCGTATCCAGAAAACTGGAACTTTCCGTACCGAGATAATAACGGACATCGACATCTTCATCTTTCAGAAGCTCATAGAGGATCTTTACCATCCGGACAGGATGATCAGAATGATAATTCCCGCAGAAAAATCCGATCACCGGTCTTCTGCCTTTTACGCTCTGCTGATTTTTCATAATGAACAGACTGAACTTTCAGTAGAATTCTACCACGATTCCGACCGCTCCGGACATTTCATCTTTCCCGGATGTGTCCTTCTTCAGCCGGTGAGATGACATACATCTCACTGCCATAGTCCACAGGTGTACGCGCTTCCGGATTCCATCCGCCTCCGGTAAATACATTCCGGACAGGAATGCCGCTGTTCAGAGCCTGTGCAGAAGCTTTCATCTTTTCCACCGGCAGCTTCATGACAGAACTTCCGTCCGGCATCTTTTCCACGATGCCATATCTCTGTGCCTTATGAAGCAGTGGTTCCCGGATCCATTGGAAAACCGTTCTTCCCTGAATTTCATATTCTCCATCCGGCAGATTTGACGCATGAATCTTTTCGTATCCGGATGAAGCATGCACGGTTCTTCGAAAGAGCGTCGTAACCGCTGTATTGCCATTGCGCACCGTCCATTCTTCATGGGCATCATCCGTATCATGACGGTCAAACACCCCGTACTGAAACAGATGACGGTTTGCTTTATAGAAGGCGGTCTCATTCCGGATCTCCCGGATTTCCGCATCATTCAGTTTGGTCAGATCCAGCTCATATCCGAATGCCCCGTAACATGCTGTATGAAATCTGGTATGCATCGGTGTGATCCGCATGGTCTGCCCATGCGGAGCCATGGAGACATGTGCGCCGATCGCTGACAAGGGATAAAGATATGTATATCCCTTCTGAATATCCAGACGGTCCACCGGATCGGTATTATCACTGCCCCAGATCTGCTGAGAATAACACAGCATGCCTGCGTCAAAGCGGTTTCCGCCCGAAGAGCAGGATTCCAGAAGAATCTGCGGTCTTGGCCGGAAGATCCGCTCCAGCACATCATAAAGACCTCTGATATATGCATAATCAAAGTCTGCCGGATGACCGGTCATCTGCCGGTTCATATCCCATTTGACATAATCAACCTGTGCCTCATCCAGAATCCGTGAAACATGATCTACGATGTAATCCCGCACATCCTCTCTGGTCAGATCCAGCAGAAGCTCATGTCTTCCAAAGAGATCCGTATAAGGCGCATCATGCAGTGCATATTCCGGATGAGCCCGGTACAGATCACTGTCCGGATTTACTGCCTCCGGTTCAAACCACAGACCGAAGGACAGTCCCAGATCATGAATTCTTTCCGACAATCCCTTCATGCCATGCGGCAGTTTCTCAGTATTGACCATGTAATCGCCAAGACCTGCATGATCATTGTTTCTGGCACCGAACCAGCCGTCATCCAGGACAAACAGTTCCGCCCCGAGATCCTTTGCTTTCCCGGCAATGGAAAGAAGCTTCTCCTCATCAAAATCAAAATAACAGGCTTCCCAGCTGTTTACGAGAACCGGTCTGTCTTTTTTCTTCCAGGAACCGCGGACAATATGTTCATTGATGAAATCATGAAAATGATGGGAAAGATCATTCAGTCCGGCATCGGTATACGTCATGAAAGCCTCCGGTGTACTGAAG
>CAZITC010000106.1:0-4829 GCA_964542085.1 uncultured Ruminococcus sp.
GATGACGAAGGAATGTACATTGTTTCCTACAAGGACGATGCAACCGCCTTTAACGGTCTTAAAAAGGGAACAATTTCCGGTAAGGGTGTTGTGAACAACAAAATGTCCAACTACCTTATGTCACTTTTGGAAAAGGAAGGTGTGCCCACGCATTTTGTTGAGGAATTGAACGACCGCGAAACCTTGGTTAAGAGCGTGAAAATTGTTCCGCTTGAGGTTATTGTGCGCAACATTGCGGCCGGCTCATTTTCAAAAAGATTCGGTGTTCCCGAGGGGAAGGAGCTTCTTTGCCCGACGATTGAGTTTTGTTATAAGGATGACGAGCTGGGCGATCCCATGGTAAACGAATACCACATTGTTGCCTGCGGTTGGGCGAAAAAAGAGGAGCTTGACACAATAACTGATTATGCATTTAAGATAAACAGCTTTTTGAAGGCTTACTTCAAGAAGATTAAGGTTGATTTGGTTGACTTTAAGATTGAATTCGGAAAAACTGCGGACGGAACAATAATTCTGGCAGATGAAATTTCACCGGATACATGCCGCTTCTGGGATTCGGAAACACACGAAAAGCTGGATAAGGACAGATTCAGAAGAGATTTGGGCAACGTTGAAGAGGCATATGAAGAAATGATGAAGAGAATTTTCGGAGGTAATTAATGGGCGGCTTGAAAGAGGAATGCGGTGTTTTCGGCATATACAGAGCCGATAAATCCGATGTTGCACATGATACGTATTACGGCTTATTCGCCCTTCAGCACAGAGGGCAGGAAAGCGCCGGAATTGTTGTTAACGATGACGGAGTGTTTAACAGCTATAAGGACGTTGGGCTGGTAAACGATATATTTACCCGTGAAAAGCTGGAGGCTCTCGGCCAGGGTAACATGGCTGTCGGTCATGTCAGATACGGAACAACCGGTACAGACGGCAGACTTAACGCACAGCCGATTACCGTAAATCACATTAAGGGCCGTATGGCACTTGCACACAACGGAAACCTGACAAATTCTTATGAGCTTCGCAGCTTGCTGGAGATGGACGGCTCCATTTTCCACACAACAAGCGATACGGAGGTAATAAGCTATATTATCACCAAGGAAAGAATAAATTCCAAAAGCATTGAAGAGGCAGTAACCCGTGCAATGGGAGTTATTAAGGGTGCTTATTCACTTGTTGTTATGTCACCCTCTAAGCTTATTGCCGTGCGCGACCCCAACGGCTTCCGTCCCCTTTGCTACGGTGTGACAGATGACGGGGCATATGTTGTTGCATCGGAGTCGGCGGCGCTTGATGCTGTCGGAGCAAGCCTTGTGCGCGATGTGGAGCCCGGCGAAATTATTGTTTTTTCCAATGACGGAATAAAAAGCATAACGGAGCATTGCAACACGGCAAAAAAATCCACCTGTGTGTTTGAATATATTTATTTTGCACGCCCGGATTCGGTTATTGACTCATGCTCTGTTCATTCGGCAAGGCTTCGTGCCGGTGCGTTTTTGGCATTGGAGCATCCCGTTCAGGCGGATATTGTAATCGGTGTGCCCGATTCCGGAATTGACGCGGCAATCGGTTTTTCGCGCCAGTCCGGCATACCTTACGGCATTGGCTTTATAAAAAATAAATACATTGGAAGAACCTTCATTTCTCCCGGACAGAAGAGCAGGGAAGATAAGGTGAGAATAAAATTAAATCCTGTTAAGGAAACCGTTGCCGGAAAAAGAGTTGTGCTTATTGACGATTCAATAGTGCGCGGAACAACCTGTGCAAGAATAGTAAACCTTGTTCGCGAGGCAGGGGCGAAGGAGGTACACGTCAGAATATCGGCGCCTCCCTTTGTAAATGTTTGCTACTACGGCACGGATATTGACTCTAAGGATGCGCTGATTGCGTGCAATCACAGCCTTTCGGAAATTGCCGAGATTATCGGAGCAGACAGTATCGGCTACTTAAGCATTGACAACGTGACCAAAATTGCACAGGGCGAAAAGTGCACGGGCTTTTGTACCGGATGCTTCGGAACGGCATATCCCGCCGATGTTCCGAAGGAAGTAAAAAAGGACAGGTTTGAAAGAAAAATCTCCGAAAGAGAGGATTAATTTATGAAAAGCTACAGTGAAAGCTATAAAGAATCAGGTGTTGACATTACTGCCGGCTACAGGGCGGTTGAGCTTATGAAAAAGCACATAAAGGGAACGCTTACCTCAGGCGCTTTGTCGGATATAGGCGGCTTCGGCGGTCTTTTTGAGCTGGATCTAACCGGAATTAAAAAGCCGGTTTTGGTTTCCGGAACTGACGGCGTAGGCACAAAGCTTAAGCTTGCGTTTTTGGCGGATAAGCATGATACCGTGGGCATTGATTGCGTTGCAATGTGCGTGAACGATATTATATGTGCCGGAGCAAAGCCTTTATATTTCCTTGACTATATTGCTTGCGGAAAGAACGTGCCGGAAAAAATTGCCGATATTGTAAAGGGTGTTTGTGACGGCTGTGTTATGGCAGATTCTGCACTAATCGGCGGTGAAACTGCGGAAATGCCGGGCTTTTATCCGGAAAATGAATATGACCTTGCCGGATTTGCCGTTGGCGTGGTTGACAAGGACAAAATAATTGATAAAAATAAAATGGAGGCGGGTGATGTTGTTGTTGCGCTTCCTTCCTCAGGAGTACATTCAAACGGCTTTTCACTTGTTAGAAAAGTGTTTGATGTTGAGAACAGCGATTTGAGCGAAAAGCCTGATTGCCTTAACGGTAAGACTGTTCTTGAAGCCTTAATCGAGCCTACGAAAATTTATGTAAAGCCCGTTTTGAAGCTTTTAGAGCAGATAGAGGTAAAGGGAATATCACACATTACCGGCGGAGGCTTTTATGAAAACATACCCAGAAGCATACCGGACGGACTCGGTGCAAGGATTGACCGTAATGCAATAAGGGTGCTTCCGATTTTTGACCTGATTGCAGAGAGAGGAAACATTCCGGAGCGTGATATGTTCAACACATTTAATATGGGCGTTGGCATGAGCATTGTTGTGAAAAAAGAGGATGCGGAAAGAGCAATCGAAATTCTTAAATCGGCCGGGGAGGATGCTTATATTCTCGGCGAAATTGTGAAATCCGATGACAAGGTGATTTTATGAAAAATATAGCCGTGCTGGTTTCCGGGGGCGGTACAAACCTTGCCGCGCTGATAAAGGCTCAAAACAGCGGAATTATAAAAAGCGGAAAAATTAATTTGGTTATATCAAGCTCGAAGTCAGCCTATGCACTCGTCCGCGCCGAAAGGGCCGGAATAAGAAGCTTTGTTGCCGATAAAAGGGAGCTTGGTGACGGCTTTGAGCAGGCCATAATTTCAGAGCTTGAGCGCGCGAAAACCGACCTTATTGTTTTGGCAGGTTTTATGTCCATATTAAGCAGTGATTTCATTCGCCGCTTCGAGGGAAGAATAATCAATGTTCATCCGTCGCTTATTCCTGCGTTTTGCGGAAAGGGCTTTTACGGGCTCAGGGTGCATGAGGCGGCGCTTTCGTACGGCGTTAAGGTGACCGGAGCAACGGTGCACTTTGTGAATGAAATTCCGGACGGCGGAAAAATTATCATGCAAAAGGCCGTAAAAATTCAGGAGGGCGACACGCCGGAGAGTTTGCAAAAAAAGGTTATGCGGCTTGCGGAATGGAAGATACTTCCCGAGGCAACGGAAAAAATATGCGCTCTTTTAGAGAAAGGAAATGAAAATGAGTAATTATAAAATAAGCTCCTTATATGACTTGGTAAGCACAAATGCTTATCCCGGAAGGGGAATTACGGTCGGCAAAACGCCGGACGGTAAAAGTGCGGTTTTTGCGTATTTTATTATGGGAAGGAGCGAAAACAGCAGAAACAGAATTTTTAAGGAGGACGGGGCCGACGTTTACACAAGACCCTTTGATGAGTCCAAGGTTTCCGACCCCTCGCTTATAATTTACCGTGCTGTCGCCGTTTATGAAAACAAGCTCATTGTAACCAACGGCGACCAGACGGATACGGTTTACAACGGCGTAGTAAGCGGTGTAAGTTTTAACGATATATTAAAAAGCCGCACCTTTGAGCCGGACGAGCCTAATTTTACACCGCGAATAAGCGCAATGGCGGAATTTTCCGACGGTGATTTTCTTTATGAAATGAGCATACTGAAAAGCATTGACCCGGAAGGCTCTGATGCGGCAAGATACACGTTCTCCTATCCTTCAAGGGCAGGGCTTGGGCACTTTATACACACCTATGACTCGGACGGAACCCCCCTTCCTACGTTTTCGGGTGAGCCGAGGAGAATTGCAACCGAAAACGATATTGATATTTTCACGAGCAAACTTTGGGAAAGCCTTAATGCGGATAATAAAATTTCGCTTTTTGTGCGATATGTTGATTTGGAAAGCGGAGAAACCGCATCTAAAATAATAAACAAAAACGAGGAGCGTTAACGATGAAGGAATTTGAGCTTAAGTACGGTTGTAATCCCAATCAGAAGCCGTCTAAAATTTATATGAAAAACAGTGCCGAGCTTCCGATTGAAATACTTTCCGGCAGACCCGGCTATATTAACTTTTTGGATGCCTTGAACGGTTGGCAGCTTGTTAAGGAGCTTTCTTATGCAACCTCACTTCCGGCGGCAACCTCGTTTAAGCATGTAAGTCCCACATCTGCGGCGTTGGGATTAAAGCTTTCGGATACCTTGAAGAAGGTTTGCTTTGTTGACGATATAGATGGGCTTGACGAGTCGCCCTTGGCGTGCGCCTATGCGCGTGCACGCGGAACGGACAGGCTTTGTTCCTTCGGTGATTTTATTGCTCTGTCAGACG
>CAZITC010000107.1:0-4820 GCA_964542085.1 uncultured Ruminococcus sp.
TGGCGTTTGCAAATTTGATTAGTAATTCATCAACCGCATCGGTGTACTTGCCTTTTGAAATAAGATTGTTTCTCATTTCGTTCAAACCGTTGATGATTAGTCGTTTTTCAAAATCGTCTAATGCCAAATAACACTTTTCTTTCTTCATCAAATAGACTCCTCGTATTTGCTGATTACATTTTACGAAAAGCCAATGAAAAAGACAAATGTGTGGACTTAAAATATGTGTATTCGCACCGGATTTATAGTATTTTAATTAGATTGGTTATGAATATTCGCACCATGTCGAAGCAAAGTTCGCTTTGCTTCGATTTTTTATGCAAAAAATTCTGTCCACTGCTCCACTGTCCCCTCCTCCGTAAAAACGCCCGCTATCACTAACACCTTTTTGTAAACTTTTCATTTCTTTACATAGTTATTTGAGTCATTATAAAAAACGCAGGAATGCATTATGTATTCCTGCGTTTTTTATTATCCTTTCCCGGTTTATTACTTTTTAAATTCAACGAGAGCGACTGTTCTTGTAGGAAGAGAGAAAGAAACATCGCCGCTTTCGGGAACTGCGCACCTGAAAACGGGTACAAGTCCGCGCTCATCCGACAAAATACTGATTTCCATCTCTGTACCCGGCGCCTCACTGAAGGCAAGCTGTGTTTCAGCCTCTGCTGAGTTATAATTCGAAATTATAACGGCTCCTCCCTCATCATCTGCGGCCGCGGTCGCATAAACGCCGAAAGCATTTGTTGAAACGCCCATTCCCTTTTCATAAAGCTTGCCAAATGCAACGAAAGCATAAAACGGCGGGTCCACGGTATGGTCATTTTGATTTAATAGGCCGTTATACATTGCATGCGCCTGGAAGCAATAGTAGCACGCAACATCAACCGTATCCTCGTTTTGTAATGCTGCCATAACCGCCGCATTGAAGGATGCTCCCTCCATAGTGTGCTTTGACAAAAAGCCCGCACCCTCCGAATGAATATTCCACTCATTCAAGTGCGCCTCCGTACCGGCAAAGCCGGCCTCATCCAGCGCCTTTCTGGCATAACGTGCATGCTCCAAAAGCTCATCAATATCTGCCGTGTAAATATGCCATGAGAAAAAGTCCAGCGGTGCGCCGGTTTCCTTTACCATTGCCAAAAATTCATGGAAGTAAGGAACAAAGGTTTCCCACCCGGGCCAAACCTTTTCCCTTGTTACGGGGTAAAAGCCGCAACTTCCGTAGCCGCCGATTTTTATCTCCGGGAAGCACTCCTTCAAGTGCTTTGCCGCTGTTTCATACAGCTCAAAATACTGCTCCTTTGTACCGTTAAACATAGATGAGCCAAAGCTGTTGGGCGGGTTTTCCGGCTCATTCCAAATTTCCCAATAGCGAATACCGTAGGTAAAGCCGTTTGCCCAGCCTTCATTATAATGTCTTATAATATGCTCGGCGATGCGCGCCCACTTTTTATTATCGCGCGGGGGAAGCGTTCTGTACTTTTTACTGCCCCACTCAATCGTTTCGCCAAGGCGATAATACGCCTCCGCCCCGGCATGGTGAATTGCGGCGATGTACTCATCCGTATAGTAAAAATCATAGCTTGCTGGGTCGTTTTCATCCGCATCAAAGTCACGGAAAATGTTTGTTATATCCACATAATACGTACCACCGTAGGCACCCTGGCAGTCATGAAGCCGGCAAAAGGGAAATTTTGCCTCGGCAAAAAGCTTGTCCATCAAGGGCTGCTTTTCGCCGGTGTTTCTTTCGTAGGGCGCAAGGCAGACAGAGTTAACCGCCTTTATTTTTTTGGTTTTTTCGCCAAAATTAACACTAACCTTATTCATTTATTCTCCTCCTTGAAATATATTAATCTTCGGCAAATGCGCCGATTCTACTCACTTTTAATTATAACGCGGCGCATAAAAAAAAGCAACCCCTTGGTTTACGAAAAAATTTCGTAAACCAAGGGGAAGAAGGCAAGCTGATACAGTGCCTTACTTAATTAAAAACCGTGAAATTTCCGCTTCCAAATCCGCGCAGTCATCAGAATGAACATCAACCTTAATAGGCTTACTTAAATCCAGGCTGAAGATTCCCATAATGGATTTTGCATCCACAACATAGCGTGAAGAGGTTAAATCAATTTCATAAGGAAATCTGTTAACAAGATTAACAAATTCCTTAACATCCACAATAGAGTTTAACATAATATTAAAGGTTTTCATAATTTTGCTCCTTTCCTTTTACCGTTATATTTTACCACAAAAATAAATTCAAGTCAACAGCATTTTTTCACTTTAGTAAAAATATGCTTTACTGAGGTGATTTTCCGTGCGTGCTTTTTTTAAGCTTTTACATATAATATTAATGCTTGCCGGCGTTATTTTGCTTTCGGTGCTGGCCGCTTCTCCCTTTAACGAAAACCTCGCCGACGGCGTTTCGCGCTCTGCCGAGGCAGTGAAAAATGAGCTTTCCGCCTTTCGCGCAGCAGGCTTCGAAGGGATTGATGAAAAATAATCCGGATTTTTCGCAGGCTTTACTTGCATCCGTTGACAATAGTTCTTTTTGCGTTATCGTGGTTTTTTGATTTTTTCGCAGAGCTTTCTCTTGCATTTTTGACCGCCGCACTTCATGAATTTGCGCACCTTTTGTGTGCGCTTATCCTTAAGGAAAAATGCGCAGCCGTTGCAATAATGCCCTACGGCATGAAGCTTTGCCTTTCTCCCTCTCGCATTGCAAAAAATGAGCTTTTAATAACCTTTTCCGGTCCGCTTTTCAACCTTTTAATGCTTGTTCTTTTCCTCAGGGGCCCCTTTTTTGAAATGAATTTATCCATGCTGTTAATAAATCTTTTGCCGATTATGCCAAGCGACGGTGCTCGAATCCTTTACCTTGCGCTTTCTTTCAAAAGTCCGTTTTTTGCCGAGGGAGCATTAAGGCGACTCTCCTTAGCCGTTTCGCTGATTCTTATTCCTTTGGGCGTTTATCAGGCCGCGACGGCAGGCTTTAACCCCTCCCTTTTCATCATCGGAGTTTTTATTTTCTTTTCCACCCTTGATAAAAGGGCTCGCATACGTCTGTATGTGCAGGGTATTAATGACAGAGAAATGCCAATTGTTGCCCCTATTTCAGAGCGGCGCTTTGCCGCACCGGCCGCTTTTAAAGCCAGGAACACGCTTTCGCTTCTTTCGCCATACCGTTTCACGGTGATTGACGTTACCGCTCCCGACGGAAAGATTTCGTCCACGTTAACCCAGACACAGCTTATTTCCGCCATAAGAAAAAACGGAGCCGGCATAACACTTTTTGAAATTGCGAAAAATGATTGAAAAATATCTTTCTTTGTGTTATAATGATTTCATTATAAATTGACATCGACCGAGGTGTAAGTCAGATAAGGAGCGCAGAAGAAAAATGAAAAATTAATTTTTGCATCATTGCTTTGTATTTTAATTATGGCCATTCCTTTGTAGGCGGCAGATGTTACCGTTGACGGAGTGAAGGTTGTATTTACGGATGCGAATACGGTAGTGAAGGACGGCCGAACTCTTACCCCGCTTCGCGCAGTGGCAGAGGCTATGCAAGCTGATGTGCTGTGGAACGACGGTGATAAATCCATTGTGCTGACAAAAAAGGTTAGCGATGTATCCTATGGCGGCACGACCTATGACAATGCTGTTTTTGTCGGCGAAATGCAGTTAGGAAGCTTTACCGTGCGTATAAAAATGCTTCACAACGGTGCCGAGGTATACAACGTTAAAAAAGAAACGGATATCCGTGCGCAAGCCATAAACGGGCACACTTATGTTCCCGCTCGGTATTTGGGCTATGCCTTGGGGTATGAAACGGAATGGAAGGACAACACCGTTTGCTTTCAAAATACAAAACTACAAAACACATGGTTTACCGTGGATAAAAGCGTAAAATTTCCGACTGTTGTATCGTCGCGCTACCCGTGCAGAGCTTACCGCGGATACGGCAACGTAATTGTATCCGATGCAGATTACGGCACACGCACCATACTCCAAATAGACCCTATTGGCAAAAAATACTATACCTACAGCAATGATGCTTGGGATTATAAACACTTTTCCGGAAGCGTTATTGTTGACTCCGACCGTTTCAATGTTGACCTTTCCGACCCCATCGCAACTCTTGAAAATTTCAAATCAGCTTATGAGGATATTGCCTCTCCGCTGACCGTATACGTAACCGATGGCCTCACCTACAGGACCTTGGAATTTACCCGTGATATCACAAGAGATGGCGCCCTTGCAACCTTAACCAGCTATTACCATTATCTATACCAAAATTCATCCGGCGAATATGTTAAAGGCTTTCAAAGTTGTTTCCCGGTAGATGACGGAAATGCCGCTATGGATGCATTGCTGATACTGCATACACTGCTCAACGAAACAGGCGAGCGTATTTGGCAGATGATGTCCTACTATTACAGCTGTTCCGGCTATCAAACCAAAACCGAGGCAGAGTATGTTTCTTCAGATTTCAAGACACCGCCGATAGACGAATCAATCCCGGCGCTTTACGGCCTTCGATACAAAAGTCAAGGCGTAAACAATTTAAACGAATATGAATTAACGCTTGCAGATGAGGTCAACGGCAAGCCCATTAAGATAGCGTATATGCCCGTAAACGTAAACCCCGGGGATGTTTATGATCCGAGATACCGCTTTAGCGTATATTTTTAATGCAAATTAACCCTAAATTATTACTTATTTTATAACCCACAGGAGATAACATAATGTTTGAAAAAGAGCTTAGCAAAATATTAAAAAAGGTGCAAAAGCCCGGCCGGTACACGGGCGGCGAAAAAAAC
>CAZITC010000108.1:0-4807 GCA_964542085.1 uncultured Ruminococcus sp.
TATAAGAATTGTAAAAAATAAAGAGGGCGATGTTTTCATTGACCCGACAGGCAAGGCAAACGGCCGGGGAGCATACATCTGCAAAGACGGTGCTTGTGCTTCGGAAGCGGAAAAGAAAAAAGCGCTGGAGCGCTCTTTCAAGTCGCCTGTAAACAAAGAATTGTTCTCACAGCTTAATGCAATGAGAACGGATGACTAATCGTGGGGGTGTAGCAATGGCAAAATTAAAGGTAAATGAGCTTTCAAAGGCAATGGGCGTTAAAAGCTCGGAGCTTGTGGAGCTTCTTAAAAATGCAGGGTCGTCGGTTAAGGGATATTCAAGTGCTCTTACCGATATGGATATGAACATTATATTGGAGCATTTTACAAGGCTTTATGATGACGGCTCGGATATATATGATTTTATGAAGGCACTGTGCCCGAAGGAGGAGCCGAAAAAGGCAGAGCCTGTTAAGAAGGAAGAAAAGAAGGAAGAAAAAGCGCCTGAAAAGGAAGCGGCACCTTCGGAAAAGCCCAAGCACTCATCCGAAAAGCGCTATGTGGATACGAGGGCAAATTCCGTTGACTTGGATAAATATAAGGATACAGAAAAGATTGAGGAGCTTGCTCCGGAGCTTAAGGACACAGTTACAAACAAGCAGAAAATAAAAAAGGGCCCGAAAAACAAGCCTCAGGCTAAAAAGGAGGCATTTGTTCCCAAGCCAGCAGCGCCTAAAAAGAAGGAAAAGCTGGAGATTTCCATTCCGGACGAGATTGTTGTGTCCGAGCTTGCCGAAAAGCTTAAAACAACCGCTAACGATGTTATCAAGCGCCTTATGCTTATCGGCGTTATGGCAAACTTAAATCAAACGGTTGATTATGATACTGCGGCTTTAATTGCGGAGGATATGGGCGCAACGGTTACCAAGGAAATAATCGTTACCAAGGAGGATATTTTGTTTAATGATACTGAGGATGCGCCCGAGCAACTTCTTCCCAGGGATCCGGTTGTTGTTGTAATGGGCCACGTTGACCACGGTAAAACCTCGCTTTTGGATGCAATAAGAAAAACCAACGTTGCTTTGGGTGAGGCCGGCGGTATTACACAGCATATAGGTGCTTACAGAATAAAGATAAACGACAGACAGATAACATTTTTGGATACGCCCGGCCACGAAGCGTTTACAGCTATGCGTGCGCGTGGCGCACAGGTAACGGATATTGCAATTTTGGTTGTTGCGGCGGACGATGGTATTATGCCGCAAACAATTGAAGCAATAAGCCATGCAAAGGCGGCAGGTCTTACAATAATTGTTGCGATTAACAAAATTGATAAGGAAAACGCCGATGTTGAACGCGTTAAGAGAGAGCTTTCGGAGAATGATGTTTTGATTGAAGAGTGGGGCGGTGACACAATTTGTGTTGAAGTTTCCGCAAAGCAAAACAAAAATATATCTGAGCTTTTGGAAATGGTAATTTTAAGCGCCGATATGCTGGAACTTAAGGCTAATCCCAACAGAAGGGCAAAGGGTACTGTAATCGAGTCCCGCTTGGATAAGGGAAGGGGCCCTGTTGCAACCGTTTTGGTACAAAACGGTACCTTAAAGCAAGGTGATGTGGTTGTTGCCGGAACATCTGTCGGTAAAATTCGTGTTATGACGGACGATAAGGGCGCGAGAATTAAAGAGGCAGGCCCCTCTGTTCCCGTGGAGATTGTCGGCCTTTCCGAGGCACCCGAGGGCGGCGAGCTGTTCTGGGCGGTGGATGATGAAAGAGCGGCGCGCGATGTTGTTGAGGTAAGAAAGCAGAAGATAAAGGACGAAAACGTCAAGGCCGCAACAGCCGTTAACCTGGACGACTTGTTCTCGCAGATTTCCGAGGGTGAAGTTAAAAACCTTAACATTATTGTTAAGGCGGACGTTCAGGGTAGCGTGGAGGCTGTTCGTCAGAGCCTTGAAAAGCTTTCCAACGAAGAAGTTAAGGTAAACGTTATTCACGGCGCGGTCGGCGGAGTTAAGGAGTCTGACGTTATGCTTGCATCGGCTTCAAACGCAATTATCGTCGGCTTTAATGTAAGACCGGATTCCGGAGCAAGGGTTGCGGCCGAGGCTAAGAACATTGATATGCGCATGTACAGAATAATTTATGATGCAATTGATGAAATTGAGGCGGCAATGAAGGGTATGCTTGCGCCTAAGTTTAAGGAAAAGGTAACGGGCCATGCAGAGGTACGCCAGACCTTCAAAGTGTCCAGCGTCGGAACAATTGCCGGTTGCTATGTAACGGACGGTACTGTTGCAAGAAACAACAGTGTAAGAATTGTGCGTGACGGCATTGTTATTTACGAGGGACAGATTGAGTCGCTGAAGCGCTTTAAGGATGATGCAAAAGAGGTTGCGGCAGGCTTTGAGTGCGGTATGAGCGTTGAAAAGTTTAACGACATTAAGGAAGGCGATGTGTTTGAAAGCTACACAATGGAAGAGGTTGAAAGATAAATGAGTGTTGACAGAACCCGAAGAATATCCGGCGAGGTTATGCGTGCACTGTCTGAAATTTTGCGTGAAATAAAGGACCCGAGAATGAAGGGTATGCTCAGCGTGCTTGATGTAGCGGTGACAAAGGATTTATCCTATGCCAAGGTAACGGTAAGCATTTTAGGCTCGGAGGAGGATAAAAAGTCAACGGCCGAAGCGCTTCGCTCGGCATCGGGCTATATAAGGCGTGAGCTTTCGCACCGCGTTGACATAAGGGTAACGCCGCAGCTTAGTTTTGTTGTAAGCGATGCAATTGAGCATGAAGCGCGAATAAGTAAAATGATTTCGGACGCGGTGGGAGGAAAAACTTCAAATGAGTGATTTTCTTAAAATCAGAGAGGAATTTGATAGGGCGGAGAGCATTGTGATCTTAAACCATGTTAATATGGATGGGGATGCGGTGGGCTCCGCATTTTCCTTGGCATCGGCGCTTAAAGGCCTGGGAAAAAGCGTTACTGTTGCCATTGAGGAGGAGCCGCCGGCATATCTTTCCAGGCTGTGCGATGAATATGTGCTTCAAAGCGATGAGCGGTTTGACCTGGCGGTTTCGGTGGATTGCGGCGATATGCTGAGGCTTGGCGCGCGCAAAAAAATATTTGAAAATGCAAGAAGAACGCTGTGCATTGACCACCATGTGTCAAATACGGGCTTTGCGGACGTGAACTATATTAAGGCAGAGTCATCAAGTACAAGTGAAATTGTGTTCGGTATTATAAAAAGCGTCGGCGCGGACATTACTCAAAGAATGGCAAACCAGCTTTTTGCCGGCATTATTACGGATACAGGCGGATTTAAATATTCCAACACAACGCCGGAAAGCTTTGCCATAAGCGGCGAGCTTTTGAAGGCCGGAGCGGATATTAACGGCGTGTGCATTGATATTTACGAGTCAGATTCTTTGGCAAAGCTTAAGCTAAAGTCGCGTTGCTTAGACTCTATCGAGCTTTATGCGGACGGCAAGGTTTCCGCGGCGGTGCTTAACAAAAGGGATTTTGTGAAAACAGGCGCTTCCGTATCAGATTGCGAGGGCTTTTCGCAAATCGGCCGAGGCATTGAAGGGGTCGAGGCTTCATTTTCCATAACGGCCTATGACGATGTTAAGGTAAGCCTTCGCTCTAAACGTTATGTGGATGTTTCGCGTGTTGCCGCACATTTCGGCGGCGGCGGGCACAAGCGCGCCGCAGGCTTTACATTGCCACGTGGTACGGATGTGAAAAAGCTAAAAAACGAGCTTGTAAGACTGTTGACTGAGGAAGTTGAAAAGGAACAGCTATGAACGGCGTTATAGTAATTGACAAGGATGAAAAAATGACCAGCTTTGATGTTGTTGCAAAAATGAGAAGGCTGTGTCAAACAAAAAAAGTGGGTCATACCGGCACGCTGGACCCGGATGCAACCGGGGTTTTGCCCATATGCATCGGCAACGCCACAAGAGCCGCAGACATTATGACCGACAGCGGAAAAAAGCGTTACACCGCACTTTTAAGGCTTGGAAGTTCAACGGATACCTTTGATGCATCGGGAAATGTTACCGCATCACGGGAGGACTTTAGCGTTTCGGACGATGCGGTAAGAGCGGTCGCGGAGAAATTTGAAGGTGAAATTTTGCAAACGCCGCCCATGTATTCGGCAATCAAGGTGGGCGGAAAAAAGCTTTACCAGCTTGCGAGAGAGGGAAAAAGCATTGAAATTGAGCCCAGGAAGATTAATATTGAAGGTATAAAAATTCTGTCGCGAAGTGGTAACGATATTTTGATGGATGTTTGTTGCTCAAAGGGAACATATATAAGGTCACTTTGCAATGACATGGGAAATGAACTTGGCACCTATGGGCACATGGCCGCCCTGCGGCGCACGGAGAGCGGTGCTTTTACAATTGACAGAGCGGTAAAATTAAGTGCTCTTACGGAGGAAAACATAAAGGATTATCTTATTTCCACAAGCGAGCTTTTCGATTATCCGATTTTCACGGTATCCTGCAAGCAGGAGTTTTTGGTTAAAAACGGCGTTGCGGCCTATTGCGAGGGTGAGCCGGGAAAATACCGGGTGTTTGCCGAAAGCGGCGAATTTTTATCGGTATCGGAGATAACGGAAATTGACGGACAGCGATGCTTAAAGCTTATAAAAAGCTTTTGGAGCACGAAAGGATAAAAAATGATAAGGTTGGTTGGTGGCGAAAAAATTTCGGATACTGCCGTTTGTATAGGCAATTTTGACGGGGTGCACAGGGCACACCGTCAGCTTATCGAAAGAACGGTTGAAGGCAAGGGAGCATATAAAAGTGCGGTCTATAC
>CAZITC010000109.1:0-4804 GCA_964542085.1 uncultured Ruminococcus sp.
TTGTGAATGAGCCTGACGAAGTAGTTGAAATCAAATCTGGTTTTAATATTGGAAACGGAAATTTTACAGTTGAATATGCAGATAATGCACCGCATATTCCGGTGTATAAAAATTCAAATGATGCTGAATTAAAGGTGGGAGCAGAAACTATAATAAATTATTCATTGATTAAAGCATATTGCAAAAAATGTGGAGCGGAAATGGTTGCCGGTGCAAAATTTTGTAACAAGTGTGGACAAGCGGTAAATCAACCTATGACTCAAAATTCAAAGTTAAAATATCGCAATTTGATAACATGCAGTTCTTGCGGTGCATTAGTTGCAAAAAATGCAAAGGCATGCCCGAAATGTGGTGCACCAACACCCGGACGGTTGCTTGAGGAAACTGTAACAGGCATTGGTTGCAGCTTGATTTCTGTTCCGGCTATTATATTTTTAATTGTTTTCTATGTTATTATTTGGAGGATTTTAATGTAATATTTTAAGGGAGTGGATTTTTATGAGTATTTATTGTCAGTATTGCGGAGCAGAGGTACAAGAAACTTCTGTGTTTTGCGAACATTGCGGCAAAAAACTATATGAAGAAAATTTATCGAGTAAACAAATTACAAATCAGGAAAGAAAATGTAAAACTTGTGGTACGATTTTTTCAAAAAAATTAAGGAAATGCCCGAATTGCGGTGCAAGTTTTGTGCAACTTATTACTGCAAAGTTAATCAAGTGTAAGCATTGCAATCATTATATAGCAGAAAATGTATTAATATGTCCTAATTGCAGAAAACCGGCAAAACAATTCTTTATCATTATTTTCGTAGTGGTTATGATGGTTTTTGTGAGCATTATTTCTAGACCCAAAACAATAAAAAATAATATCGAGGATACGAATAGTGTAACGGAAAATATTGAATTGACCGATGAAGAAAAGGCTGAAATGGAAATAGAAGAGGCTACAGCAAACTTTTCAGCAGGTAATTATCGTGAGGCGTTGGAAATCTGTAATAGTATTATGTCTATATATCCAAATACGGAAGCTGCAAACAATATGAATAACTACATAAAAGAGCAGTATGCACAGTTCCAACAGTTCACAGCCAAGGAGCTTATGTCAGAGTACGAATCGAACATTGTAAATGCCGATGAAAAATACACAGGTAAAGTTGTGATTGTATCCGGTGTTGTTAACAAAATCGCTAAAACAAATAATGATA
The DNA here is from genome assembly GCA_964542085.1 of uncultured Ruminococcus sp. GTDB lineage: Bacteria > Bacillota > Clostridia > CAKSNL01 > HGM11501 > HGM11501. The sequence goes on from CAZITC010000109.1 coordinate 1,208, forward strand.
AAAACTTATGTGTCTTACTTGAAAGCGGAACATACTTTTGGTCTGTTCAATTAAATTTTGACACATCTCAAACAGAGGCTATTTCTGCATTAAAAGAAGGCTCATCGGTCAAGGTAATCGGTAAATGTACCGGAAAAAGCGGAAAACATTTTTTGATAGTTGATGGCGAAAATATTATGATCGAAGATTGTATGTTTGTACAGTAGGATTGTAATCCGCCACGCAATCACCTCGTTTTAAAGCAATGACTTTATATCACCTTGCTGATTTCTCCTCTTAAAACGGCATTTCAAAGCCCCTAAATGCTCGCATACATGAAGAGAAAATTTGACATGAAAAAATCCTCATATCACTTTTAAGGTGATATGAGGATTTTTTATGCAACGCTGTTAGGCAATCTTTTAATAGATTGCTGTTTTATTGCTGGCTGCCAAAAGGCCGTCTTTCGTTTATTAAAGCTTAACGTATGATTCTCTGTCCGGGCCGACGGAAACGTATGTAATCTTACAGCCGGTTGCTTTTTCAATGAAGCGAACATAATCCAAAGCGGCCTTGGGAAGAGAGTCCTTTGTGCGGCAGGAGGAAATATCGCAATTCCAGCCATCAACGTATTCAATAACGGGCTTTGCCTTGTTCAGCGCTTCGCCGACCGGGAAATCCGTTGTTTTTACGCCGTCCACCTCATAAGCGGTGCATACCGGAATTTTATCAAGGTAGGAAAGCACGTCCATTTTGGTAAGTGCAATTTCATCGGCACCCTGAACGGTTACGCCGTACTTGGATGCGGGAACGTCAAAGGGGCCAACCCTTCTGGGCCTGCCGGTTGCGGCACCGTATTCGCCGCCGGCCTTTCTGAGTTCCTCCGCCTCATCACCGAACATTTCGGCGGTGAAGGGGCCTTCGCCGACACAGGTGGAGTAAGCCTTCATGACACCAATTGTGTTGTCAAGCTTAACGCCGGGAATACCTGCTCCGATGGGAGCATAGGAAGCGATTGTGGACGAAGAAGAGGTGAAGGGGTAAATACCGAAATCAATATCGCGCAAAGCACCGAGCTGTGCCTCAAACATAATTCTCTTACCTTCCTTAACGGCTTGGTTAAGGTAAACACCGGTATCGCAAATGAAGGGACGGAAGCGCTCACCGAACTTGTTAAGCCAAGCAAGCATTGCGTCAAGTGTAACACCCTCAGCGCCGTAAACCTTTTCGATTGTAAGGTTTTTCCACTCGATTATTCCCTCAAGGCGCTCCTTCAAATATTCAGGCTCCAAAAGGTCACCCATGCGAATACCCTTTTTAGCATATTTATCGCTGTAAACGGGGGAAATGCCGCGACGGGTGGAGCCGAACTTTTTATCCTTCAAGCGGTCCTCCTCCAAGCAGTCAAGCATAACGTGATAGGGCATGCAGATGATTGCTCTGTCACTGATTTTAAGATGGTCGGGAGTGATGGAAACTCCGGCGGCAATAAGCCTGTCCATTTCGCCGGCAAGATGCTCCAAATCAATAACCATACCGTTACCCATTACATTTACAACCTCAGGACGGAGAATGCCCGAAGGAAGAAGGTTAAGCACAAACTTACCTCTTTCGTTTACGACGGTGTGCCCCGCGTTGTTGCCGCCCTGATAGCGCGCAACTATATCCTGGTTTTGCGACAAAAGGTCAACCATACGACCCTTTCCTTCGTCGCCCCAGTTTATTCCGACAATAGATGTTAACATAATCATTACCTTCCCTTTTCGTAAGAATAGCATATTTATTATAACGCATTGTTGGCATAAAGTCAAACCTTTTGCGTATAAAATTTACCGACTTTGGAAATAATTGTGCTAAAGGAGTGATGTTGATGAAGATAATCTCGGTAAAGGCAAGGGAAATTTTGGATTCGCGCGGAAATCCGACGGTGGAAGCGGATGTTATAACAGAGGACGGAACGCTTGGCCGTGCGGCGGTACCGTCCGGTGCCTCCACCGGCGAGGGTGAGGCGGTGGAACTTCGCGACGGTGATGAGCTTCGTTATAACGGAAACGGAACGAAAAAGGCGGTTTCCAATATAATAAAGATAATATCGCCGGAAATTGTGGGAACGGAGGTAACCGAGCAACGAAGGCTTGACGGAATAATGCTTATGGCGGACGGCACGGAAAACAAAAAGCGCTTGGGTGCAAATGCAATTTTGGCGGTATCCATGGCTGCGGCAGATGCGGCGGCAAAAAGCCTTGGGCTTCCGCTTTATGCGTATCTCGGCGGCGCAATGGCCAACCTTATGCCGGTACCCATGATGAATGTGTTAAACGGCGGTGTTCATGCGGACAACAATTTAGATATTCAGGAATTTATGGTTATGCCGGTGGGCGCGCAGAGCATGGCCGATGCGGTGCGTATGGGAGCTGAGGTTTTTAAGGCGCTCGGCAATGTAATAAGAGCCTACGGCGGAATTACAAGTGTAGGCGATGAGGGCGGCTATGCACCAATAACGGGCAGTGAGGAGGAAGCCCTTGATTTGATTTGTGAGGCCATACAAAGGGCTGGCTATACTCCGGGGGAGGATGTTATGATAGCGCTTGATGCAGCGGCGAGCGAATGGGCAAATGGCGGGGACTATAAGCTTCCGAAATCCGGCAGGCAGTATAATTCGGAGGAGTTGACAGAATATTTTTACGGTCTGGCAAGTAAATACCCCATTTTTTCCATCGAGGACCCGCTGGGCGAAAACGATTGGAATGGCTGGCAAAAAATGACTGCGCGCTTTTCAGGATTATGCCGTCTGGTGGGTGATGACCTTTTTGTTACCAATCCTAAGCTTATAAAAAAGGGGATAAGTCTTGGCGTAGCCGATACGGTGCTTGTTAAGGTTAATCAAATAGGAACGCTGACAGAGGCCTTTGATGCCGTGGAAACGGCAAAAAAAGCCGGCTACAGAACAATAATATCGCACAGAAGCGGAGAAACGGAGGATACAAAAATTGCCGACATTGCGGTTGCAACGGGAGCGGGATTTATTAAAACGGGGGCGCCCTCACGGTGTGACAGAACGGCAAAATATAACAGACTTATGCGCATTGAAGAGCAGCTTAACGGAAAATCTTTGTATAATCTTATAAAAATTTAAAAAAGTAGTTGTTTTTTTGCCAAATGTGTGGTAAACTATTCCTTAGAGTTAATATAAGGCGAATTAACCCGCCTTAAATACCAAGAAAGGAATGGGCTAAATTATGACTACACTTCAGGTGGTACTTACTGTATTGCACATTATTATTGCATTCGGACTTATTGCGGTTGTTCTTTTCCAGTCAAGCAAGTCTGAGGGCTTATCAGGAAGCATTGCAGGCGGTGCCGAAACATTCTTCGGAAAAAACAAGGGTAAAACAATGGACGGTATCCTGGCAAAATGCACTGTTATTTTGGCAATACTTTTCGTTGTAACCTCCGTTTCACTTTCCGCACTCAGCAGAAAGGCAAGCAATGTTGATGCCGAGACTGACCAGAATCAGGTTGAAGTAGAGGCTGATGCAGAAGCTGACGCTGAGGTTGATACGGAAGTAGAGGCTGATGCAGAAGCTGACGCTGAGGTTGATACGGAAGTAGAGGCTG
>CAZITC010000110.1:0-4798 GCA_964542085.1 uncultured Ruminococcus sp.
CTCTGAATACCCAGCCATCTTTTCCCAAAGCTTCAACCGTAAGCGAAGCATCCATAAAATTCTTTTCATAATATGTTGCCCACTCTTTTTCCGCCGCCGACGGAATTACAAAAGCCGTAAAAATTAAGCTTGCCGAAAGAACTGCCGCCAATTTTGATTTTAAATTTTTCATTGCTGTCATCATCTCCATTATTCTTCATAATCTAAAATGTACATTACGCCGTGCATTCTCCAGCTCATATATGCACTTATTCTTGAGCAATCGTCTCCGGAGTCTACATATGCTCTAAGGTCGCTTATGCTTGCGGAGGTTGCCGTAGCTTCGCCGTCACGCATTGTAAATTTAACAAAGCCACTTGGACGAATTACATGAGCATAGCCTTGACTGCTGTCAAAATTTTGCATCGGTGTTTTGTCTGTGGTTTTTGTTGCATACATCATCAAAAGATTATCTCTTATTTCATATACATATCCGCTGATTTGCTTGAACTCTGCACCTTCCCAACCTGTTCCGTTTTCTGTCCAGGTCTCGGAACTGAATGCCTTTTTACTCTTGTCGTACTCAACAACCAAAGCTTTTTCTTTTACATAATCTCCCTCTAACTCGGCACGAACCAAATCGCCAACTTCAACATCGTAATTATTGTCGTTCCATTCTTCCTGCGTTACCAATATCTCTTTTGTTGATCCGGCATAGGCAAGAGTTAATTTGTAAACCGATTCGCTTTCGTTTTCGTCCCAAACCATTCCTATATCCGTTACAATATATGTTGTATGATTTCCGCAGGCAAGAGATGTGTTAACGTCCATGTTTATAACAATCGCATCAGCCACATAACTCTTTTTGTTTGCGTAAGCCTTAAAGGCATATGTAGCATCATTTCCGAGATATGTATTTTTCTTTGCTCTAAATCTTTTGTTGTCCGGCATCGTGGAGTCATTGTAAACAACAAACACCGATGTGTTGCCCGAAAGATAAAGTTTATCTTGGAAGTTTCCCGTTGCCTTATATCCTAACTTTCCTGTTCCCGTATCGTACATAAGAGCCAGATTTTGCTCATCATTTTCCGAAGAACTCATCAAAACCGTATCAATATTTGTCATATACTCGCCGTCTTCATCGGTTTTAAATACAATTACCTTATGTTCCGCCGTTCCGGCAGTCAATGCATCATACGCATCTTTAACGCTTTTTCCTCTTTTGCCGTCTATAATGCATTTATCGGAAAGTTTTAGCTTTTTCAACTCATCGTCAGCCGTAAGTACCTTTGCAATAGATGTTTCCGAGTCCTCATCATAGCTTACGGAAATAAGATAAGCATATTTTGAGTCCTCAACTGCGCCTGCTATAACCGCCGCACCGTAACCCAAACAGTCAAGCTTTACTGTTACAACGCTTCCCGCCTTGTAGAGATTTACACATTCTCTTGTTACGGTTTTATTCAAGGTGTATTCTTTGCCGTCTATTGTCAAAACAGCTCTGCCGTTATTGTCTGCAACCGATGTAACCTTTCCGCTTATTTGAGTTGTGGAAAGAACTGCATCTATATATGTACCGTCGGCACTTTCTTTAACCGAAACTACATCATATTTGCTGATTAGTGACGGTACAATCTCCTTGCCGTTTGTATCGCGAAAATGAATTTGCTTGCCGTTTTCCTCTTTAAAGCTGAACTTTTCTTTTATTCCTTTTTCGTTTTTATACTCGTCATATAAAGCAAAGTCATCTTTATTAACGGAGCTTACAACATAGTCACGGTAGCTTTCGATTATAACATAATCAAATTTTGTGTCACCGTCGTTGCTGATTAGCTTTACATATCCCATTTCGGGAATATAAAGATTATTTACTCCGCTTGTTGCAAGTCTGCCGTTGTAAATCACCATCGGACTTGATGCGAGAGATGCTCTTTTTGAGCTTACTCCGTCCTTTTCATATTCGTATGAATTTGAGGAAAATCCTTTTATTTCCTCTGCCGAAAGGAGGATAGTTTTGTTTTTGTTTTCTCTTGCCGCCGCAAAAATTAGTTCTTCCTCGTCCTCGTTATACCAAAAGTCAACATATTGTCCCAAAAGACCGATATATGTGCTGTAATCGCCGATATAACTTGCATTGTTTATTACAACCCTGTTATCATTTCCCGAGGACAGTGTTCCCGTATCTCCCACAGAGGTTATAACTCCGCTTCCCGATACAATGTCAAAATACTTTTTAAGCATATTAACATTTTCGTCCTTATAAGTCTCTGTTGTTCCCACAACGCTTTGAAGTGTTGCAAAAGAAGAGCTTTCCAGAGTATTTACAAGCATTATATAAAGGTCGCCTTTTTTTGCCGCTGAATTTATATTGCTTATTTTTACCGACTTTGTAATCTCGGCATTGTTTGCCGCTATCATATAGCCGTTTTGCCAGCCGCTTTGATTTTCCGCCGAAATTCTTTGTCCCAAAGCTCTTACAAGTATGGTACACGCCTCGGCATATGTTATTTCGCTGTCCGGTCTGAACAGTCCGCCGTCACCTGTTATATATCCCCGCTCTGCGGCAACAGCCACATAGGGTGCATATTCGTTATTTTTTGCCACATCGAAAAAATATTCTTTTTCCGCTGTAGGCACTTCACTTCCCATAAGTCTTGCGGCAAGAGTTATAAACTGTCCTCTTGTCAATGTTTCACCGCCGCTAAGCTCTGTATAAGCATCTATTCCGGCAACTCCTATTGCTCTAAGCTTTGAAAGAGCAGCCGCATATGCGGGGTTTATGTAAACAGTTTCTTCTTCATCGTTTCCCCAATCGTATTCTTCACCCAAAAGTGAAAAATTATCGTATATATAATTAGGATTTCTTTCCTCACCCTCTGCCATTGCCGCAAATGTCGGCATCGTCAACGCACAGGCAAGTAATGTGCAAAGTAATTTTTTTCTCATTATAATCCTCCGTTTCGACGTTTTTCGCCATAATTATTTGAAATTTTAAAAGTTTACTTTATAATTTCGCAGTGCTTTAAAATTTGATAAAGCATTTTTGCCGCTTCCGCTCTTGTTGCGCTTCTTTTCGGTTCAAAATTGCTTCCCGTTCCCGAGATTATTCCGGCACCGTGAAGTGCATTTACCGCTTCTCTTGCATAAGAGCTTATTTCCTCGCTGTCGGAAAATTCTCTTTTAGCCTCGCCCTCGGGAGCTTTGCCGACATTCTCTGCCGCTCTGTACAAAATCACCGCAATGTCCTCTCTGGTAATAGCATTTGACGGAGCAAATTCCTTTTCGCTTATTCCCGAAATCAAACCGGCATTTTTTGCCGCCGTTATGTATCCGAAACTCCAGCGATTTATGTCAACATCATCAAATACCTTTTCACCTGCCGGAGAAAGTCCGAAAGCTCTTGCGGTCATAACCGCCAGCTCCTCACGTGTCAACGTATCGTTCGGACAGAATTTTTTATTTTCCTTGCCGTTTACAATTCCATTGTTATTCAGCGCTATAATCGGAATTTTTGCCCATTCAACCGTTTCCAAATCATCAAAGGGAAGTGTAGGCTCTTTTATTACGGGAACAGCCGCTCCAATGCTTACGTTTCCCGATGAACCCGAACTGCTCGACGAAGACGAAGATGAATTTCCGCCACCACCGTAGCTTACATTATACTTTTTGATTAATGCGTTTAACTCGTCCTTTATTTTTGAAACGTCCTTTAATTCTCCGCTGTCTGCCTTTGCCTTAAAGGCTTCCAAAATATTCTTTTTGTTTGTTTCGTTTGTAACAACTGAGAAATTACTTTCGGAGAATTTTGTGTATTCATCGTACTTTGTCAAAATTTTCGGCTGTTCGTTCCAAAATACATTTTTAAGCTCATACATAACAACGGAATTTACAAACTCGTCGGAAATTTCATCAAGCTCACAGCCCTTTGATTTTAAATCCTCTGCAATTGCATTCTTTTTATCGTCTTCCATGCTGTCCCATTCCGTATAAGCCTTTGATGTTGTATCAATTCCGAAATAAGCCGCATTAGCTTTTATATAATCTGCCGCATTATCCTCATTTTTAAATTCTTCCGCCGCAAAAAAAGCATCAATGTATGTTTTTAAGTCTGCCGAATTTTTAACCTCATTATTTTTTATTCTTTTCTCAAGTTGAGTAAACATTACGGTTTTCTTTTCGGAAGAGAAACCTTTATAGTCGGTGTAATCAACACCCAAAAGTCCGTAATACGAACTGATTAAACTGTTTAAATCCGCCTCTTGTCTGTCAGTCTTATTTAAGTAAATCTCAATTGCATCATTCATTTGGTCTTCGCTGTAGGTTGCAAAGCTTGTGCTTTTTGTTTCTCCGCCAAAGAAGCTTAGTCTTACCGAATAGTTTGATGCACTTTCCGGTACAGGGATTTCAAAGTTGAAGCTACCGTCACTTTTACTTTCGGCAAAACCGGTGTAAAAATAAACATCGGAAGCGTTTTCCTCCGTCAAATCTTCAAATACATATCCGTTATTTAAAATTTCAATCCTCACAGGCTGATTTGCCCCGTCGGCATTTCCGCCGATTGTGTATTTTCCCGAATTATAATTTGAGCTTGTAAGCTCCGCCGCTGAGGCTGTGCCTGTTGCCGCAAGGGCAACAAGCAAGCTGATTATTACTGATTTTTTCATTTTTTAGTCCTCACCTTTTTATTTTATATATTCCAAGTTAAGTGCCTTAAAGAGTACGTATGCCGCTTCTTCATTAGTTGCGACTTTATTCTTTTCAAAACCGTCTTTCATTGCACCCAATTCCTCAAAGTATGCATATGCATCCTCTGTTTCCG
>CAZITC010000111.1:0-4706 GCA_964542085.1 uncultured Ruminococcus sp.
GTTGTGGCGGCCCTGATCGTCGGATTTGCGGCAGCGATGGTGACCGGCCAGTTTACTGCGGACCTCAGCGGTATGAGCTACATCCCGCCGCAGTTTGTTGTGCCTGCGTTCAATGCCAAGCTGATCCTATCCTGTTCTATTCCTCTGGCCGCTCTGGTCATGGGCGCGGAGAATGCGCAGGCCATGGGCGTTTTGCAGGCGGAGGGCTATGACGTGCCTGCCAACACCATGACCATTGCCTCCGGTATCGGTGGTATCGTTTCTGGCCTGTTCGGTGCACATAATGCAAACATTGCCGGTCCTATGACCGCAATTTGCAGCTCTTCTGAAGCAGGCCCGAAGGAAGGCCGCTATGTTGCTTCCGTGGTCAATGGTTTGACCTTTGCAGCTTTTGGCGTGGTGGGCGTGTACGCGATTACCTTCGTGGGCGGATTCCCCGGTGGCCTTGCAAATTGCCTTGCTGGCCTTGCGATGATGAACGTCCTGATCGGTGCTCTGAAGAGCGCTTTCTCCAGCGGCAAGTTTAAGTACGGTGCTTTCTCCGCTTTCTGCGTGGGCTTGTCCGGCGTGACCATTTTGAATATCGGCTGCGCTTTCTGGGCGCTGGTGATCGGCGTTGTGGTGTCCTTGGTCAGCGAGTCTAAGGATTTTCATGCAGCTGAATAAGATGACTGTGTATCTCAAAGAGAATGACCTCTGAACTGTAAACTGGAAGAGGGCAGGCGACGCTCTATGCATGGGGCGCCGCCTGCCCAAGTCAGACCAAATGAGACGTGGAGGAACAAAAAATGCAAAACAGTGTGATCGAGAGAAGGATTCGTGCGTTACAGGACAAGCTGAGAGAACTGGGGTTGGATGCGGCTATGATCTATGACCGCGAAAATCTGATTTATTTTGCAGGGATCGACGACTTGGAAGGCGGTGCGTTAGCCATTCCGGCGGAGGGTGAGCCGGAACTGTTTTGCCTGTGGATGGAAGCGGCTTATGTGAAGCAAACCTGTGGTGTTGAAAAAGTGACCGGTTATATGTTTCCCCAGAAGAATCAAAGCGTTATGATGGGTGACTGGCTGAAGGCCCGTAATTGGAAATCGCCTAAAGTCGGGTTTACACGGTATTTTATCAGTCTGAAAGATTATCTCTGCCTCCGGGAGGCAGCACCAGATATGGTGGTATCGGATCTGGCTACGGTCTGCTATGAACTGCGCAGTGTGAAGGATGCCGGCGAGATCGAGAAAATGCGTTTGGCGGGCGAAACACTATCTGCCGGTATGCAGGCGGCTATTGAGTGCGTGAAACCGGGCATGATGGAAGTGGAAGTCCTTGCTGAGGCGGAGCACGCAATGACAAAAGCTGGCTCTCAAGGGTCTCCCTTCCGGATGCAGGTGCTGACGCACAGCCGTCAAATGCACAAGCACCCCTATGCAAGCCGCGCACGGTTGGAGGATAACGCTCCGGTGGTGATCCATCTGGGGGCATCCTGTGAGGGGTATGTGGCGAAAATGTGTCGGACGGTGTTCCTTGGAACGCCGGACCCTGAAGCCGTCAGGATATATGAAGTGCTGAAAAATGCGCAGAAGGTTGCTGTCGAGGCACTGCACCCCGGCGTGACCTGCGGCGAAATATATAATAAGGCTGCGGAATATGTGGCCTCTGAAGGATATGAAAAGTATTGGGTCATGCACCATATCGGCTACGGAGTGGGGATCCGGCAATCGGAATTTTATCCAATCATAGCAAAGGACAGCCCCACAGTGCTGGAGGAAAATATGGTGGTGGATCTGTTGCTGCCGTCTATTTATGTCCCGAAATTGGGTGGGCCGCGTATTACGGATACGGTCCTGATCAAAAATGACGACGTAGAATATTTGACAAAATTTCCAGCGGGACCAGTTTTTAAAGGCTGACCGCCAATCCCTCCCCGTTGCTCTGAGAGCAAAACCGGAGGTCGGTTGGACGCGAACGGGTCGATAGCAAGCTTAGGAAGGAGTTTTGCATGTCTCAGAAAAAAATCATGAAAACCATGGACGGCAATGAAGCCTGCGCCTATGTGGCGTATCACTTCACAGATGTCGCGGGAATATTTCCCATCACGCCGTCCTCGCCCATGAGTGAAAAGGTGGATGAATGGTCGGCGGCCGGACGGAAAAATATGTTCGGCCAGCCGGTGACCTTGGTAGAAATGCAGTCTGAAGGCGGCGCTGTCGGCGCACTGCACGGCATTGCGGAGGCGGGGGCCATGGCAACTACCTTCACCTCTTCTCAAGGGTTGCTGCTGATGATCCCCAATATGTATATCATGTCCGGCCACCGGATGCCCGCTGTGTTCCATGTGGCGGCCCGGTCTGTGGCCCAGCACGCCAACAACATTTTTGGTGACCATCAGGACGTAATGTCCTGCCGCACCACCGGTGTGACCATGATGTCCACCGGCAGCGTGCAGGAGGTCATGGATCTGGCGGCAGTGGCGCACCTGACCACGGTAAAGACCCGGGTGCCATTCCTGCATTTCCATGACGGGTTCCGCACCAGCCACGAGATCCAGAAGATCGAAGTCCTGGATCTGGATGCGGCAGCAGAGCTGCTGGACCGGGAGGCACTGGAGGAATTTCATCGCATCGCCATGAACCCGGAACATCCTGTCCACCGCACCACCGTGCAGGGTCCGGATGTGTATTTCCAGGGGCAGGAGGCTAACAATCCCACCTATGACGCCATTCCCGGCATTGTGGAGGGATATATGCAGGGCATCAACGCCATCACCGGCCGGGACTATCACATCTTCAACTACTACGGCGCGGAGGATGCTGAACGGGTCATCGTGATGATGGGCTCTGCCTGCGAGTGCGCCCGTGAAGTGGTGGATTATCTGCGCGGACAGGGTGAAAAGGTGGGACTGCTGCAGATCCACCTGTTTCGTCCCTTCGATGTGAGTTATTTCCTGAACGCGCTGCCCAAAACAGTGAAAAAGATAACCGCCATGGACCGTTCCAAGGAGTCCGGCGCGATTGCGGGCGCGGTATATCTGGATACCTGCGCGGCGTTTGCCGGACAGGCAGACGCACCGATGATCTACGGCGGCCGGTATGGTCTGGCAGGTCGGGATGTATCTCCGGCTCAGATCAAGGCTGTGTATGATAACATGAAGGCGGAGGCGGGCAAGCGTCTGTTTACGGTGGGCGTTGCGGACGATGTGACCCATCTCTCGCTGGAGGTCCATGAGCCGCTGGTGACGGAGTCCGCAGACACGGTTTCCTGCAAATTCTGGGGTCTGGGCTCTGACGGCACGGTGGGTGCCAATAAAAACTCTGCCAAGATCATCGGCGACCATGCGGGGATGTACACACAGGCGTATTTTGAATATGACTCCAAAAAATCTTACGGGATCACCAAGAGCCATCTACGCTTTTCCAAAACGCCTATCCGCTCTACTTATCTCATTAAGGCAGCGGACTTCCTTGCCTGCCATTCCGAATCTTATATCACCAAGTACGATATGATCCATGAGATCAAGGACGGCGGAACATTCCTGCTGAATACCTCTTGGGATATGGCGGGGCTGAATGAGCACGTGCCCGGTGATGTGAAAAAATATATCGCAGATCACAACGTGCAATTCTATACCGTGGATGCCAACAGGCTCGCCAGAGAACTGGGACTTGGCAACCATGCCAATCTGATCCTGCAGGCGGCCTTTTTCAAACTCTCCGGTGTGATGCCGACGGAGGACGCGGTTCGGTATATGAAGGAAGCTGCCCAGAAGACCTATGCCAAAAAGGGCGAGAAGGTCGTTAATATGAATTTGGCGGCAGTGGATGCCGGCATTAACAGCCCCGTGAAGGTAGACGTACCAGAATTCTGGCATGATGCCGAGGACGAGCGCACGGTGGATGAGAATCTGCCTGATGTGGTGAAGAACATCGTGATCCCCTGCAACCGTCAACGCGGAGAGGATCTGCCGGTCAGCGCGCTGGTTCCCTATCAGGACGGGACCTATCCACTTGGGACCTCCAAATACGATAAGCGGGGGATCGCCTCCAGTCTGCCTGATTGGGACCCTGCCAAGTGCCTGCAATGCAACCAGTGCACCTTTGTTTGCCCACATGCGGCGATTCGGGCCTATCTGGTGGATGCGCCCGAGGCGGCAAAGGCACCAGCCGGCTTCACTATGGCAGCGGCCAAGGGCGCACCGGGCCTGAACTACCGGCTGCAGGTAAGCACGCTGGACTGCACCGGCTGTGGAAGCTGTGCCGCGTCCTGTCTGGCGAAGGATAAGGCGCTGACCATGAAGCCAGTGGACGAGACCATGTATGATGAGACCAACTGGAATTACGCCCTCACGCTCAGCGACAAGCCGGGTGTATTTAGCCGGAAAACGCTGAAGGGCAGCCAGTTTGCGCAGCCGCTGGTGGAATTCTCCGGCGCGTGTGCGGGCTGCGGCGAGACGCCGTATGCAAAGCTCCTGACCCAGCTATATGGTGAAAAGATGTACTGGGTCAACGGCGTGGGCTGTTCTACAGCCTGGGCGGGAGCCTTCCCTTCCCTGGCGTATACAAAGAACAAGGATGGGCGCGGGCCCTCCTGGTATGCGACACTCTTCGAGGATCAGGCGGAAAACGGCCTGGGGCTGGCTCTGGCGGTCAAACAGCGGCGGAATTACGTGAAGCAGAAGACAGAAGAACTGTTAAGCCTGACAGAAGGTGCAGTAG
>CAZITC010000112.1:0-4692 GCA_964542085.1 uncultured Ruminococcus sp.
AGCTAAAGAAGGTACTTAGGCGCCGTAAAGGGCTTTGAATTTGTAAAAAATCATAGGTGGTAAAATCTGTACAATCCTAGGTAAAAAAAGTGCTAAATGGGTTAAAATAATACAATAAAAAGTAAAGATTATGCGTTGACAAAAAAACGGAATGGGTATAAAATTAATATATAAAAACAAAGGAGGAAAAATATAATGAAAAAATTGTTATCGGCTTTTCTCGCTTTGACACTTGCTATCGGCCTTATGGCCACATTTTCATTTGCGAGCGAGAAAAAATTAACACCTTCGGATGTTACCGGGAATTCCGGAACAGCTGTGAAGATTGAAAAAGAGAAAATCTATTCATTCGACAACGGCGGTTGGGTTTGCTTCGGTGAGCAGGATTTTACAAATGTAAAATCAATAAGGCTTAATTTAAGCAACACCTACATGGTGGACCACAGCGGTGAAGCTTTCAGGCTTTACATTGACGATTCACTTTCGGGAAAATGCATTGGCTATGTGGTAATAAGGGAACTGGCAATGGAGCCTAAATATTTCGGTACGAATATTGAAACCGTTACCGGAAACCACAAGCTTTATTTGAAGCAGAACTACTCACATTCGCAGTATTTGGCGGTGCATGATGTTGTTCTTTCGTCGGAGGAGTGGGTTGACCCCAAGGCAGTTACCCCTGTAGATGACAGCAAAATTTTGGATACATATGCAGATACATGGACTTCGACAAACGCTTACGGCGTAAAACTTGCGGATTTTGAGGAAACAGGTGCCGTTAAGGCAGGCAATCACGAGGTGGGAATTTTCTATCATGATTGGCACCTTCACAACACCAAGGCATATATCGCAACGGATATAATCAGTAAATATCCGGAGGCGAAGGACGAATTTAATCATGAGGCATGGCCTTCAAGCGGTCCGGCATGGTGGTCAGAGCCTGTTTACGGATTTTATGACGATACGGATTACTGGCACTACAGAAAAGCGGCCGAGCTTATGGCAATAGCCGGAGTGGACGTTGTTTTCCTGGACTACACCAACGGTGACTCGCTTTATGCAAAGGGACTTGACGTAATGCTTCAGGCTTACCATGATGCACGTGAGGACGGCGTGGATGTTCCAAAAATCAGCGGCTATCTTCAGATGGGTGGCACAAACGAAAACAAGTGGAGAATGTTAAAGGCAATGTACTTTAACCTTTGCTACAACGAATATTATAAGGACCTGTGGTATTATTGGGAAGGCAAGCCCATGATGATACAGACGGGCTACAGCGAGGATATAAAGGCAGTTGCCGAGGGTGACAAGGAAGAAAAGGAGCTGGCCCAAAAAATTCTTAACTTCTTTACCTTCCGTCAGTCGGGAAGCCGTTATACCGGCAGTGAGGAAAAGGGCTATTTGCACTGGCTTGTTAATTATCCTCAGCCCAAATTCGGTATAACCGATAACGGCCGTGTGGAGTTTATGAACATCGGCATGGCTATAAATGAATCTTACCTTTACGGCGCAACAAGAGTCGGCGTTTTCTCGGAGGATTACACAAAGGGCAAGGCGTATACCGAGGCATTCGGTGAGGATTACAGACCCGAGGCTGTTCACGAGGGCTATTTCTTCCGTGAGCAGGCATCCCGCATTTTGGATATTGACCCCGAATTTTGCTTTGTAAACGGCTGGAACGAGTATAACACCGCAAGAGGACAGGATTACTACGGTGTACCCAATGCGTTTATCGACCTTTATGATGATGCAAAGAGCCGTGACTTTGAGCCTTCCAAGGGCGCAATGAAGGATGATTATTATCAGCTTCTGGTTGACTTTTTAAGAAAATACAAGGGTGTTCGGCCTGCACCTGTTGCATCGGGCGAGCTTACAATTGATATTGCCGGAGGGGCAGACCAGTGGAACAGCGTATCGCCTGAATATATCAATTATTACGGCGGCTACGAGAGAGATGCTTTGGGCTACAAGGATTACGAAACCGGCGAAAACTATGTTTATAAGACTGAGGTTGTAAATTCAATAAAGAGGGCTAAGGTAGCGCGTGATTCCGAGTGCGTTTATTTCTATGTTGAATGCGACAAGGATATTGTAAAGAAGGATGAAAACAGCCTTAACCTTTACATCAATGCGGACAGAAACTATGCAACCGGCTGGGAAGGCTATGACTTTGTTATAGCTGACGGAAAGGTGATGGCGTTTAAGGATAGCACATTCTCTTCACGCGAGGCTGTCGGCACATCGGCATACGAGGTGGCAGGAAATGTTATGATGCTTAAGGTGCCGAGAGAGATGATAGGCTATAATACCGAGTTTGAATTTAAGTGGACAGATAATATTAATGTAGAAGGCGACATTATGCTGTTCTACACAGAGGGAAGCACGGCTCCCGTAGGAAGATTTAATTACCTTTACACCGAGCACGAGCAGACAACGCTTACCGATGAGGAAAAGGCACTTCTTAAGGAAACCTCCGTACTTCGTGCCGGCGCGCAGAAGATGGTTGTAAACGGCGCAAAAATGAATGTATACGATAAGGATATACGCGTAAGCTGTTTTGAACAGAACGGAACGCTTTACATTCCCATGAGCGCGGTTGAGGAAATTCTCGGCAACGGCAAGGCAAAGGTTTACTATGACAGTCAGAGAAACAAACTTTACCTTGAAAACCACAGACTTACGGAAGAGGATGAAATTGACGCTCACTGGGCAATGAACGTTTTCGGAAGTCTCGAAATGAAGGTCGACGGCAAGCTTGCCTATGCAAAGGATGCGGCAACGGTTGTGAACGGAGTTATATACATTCCGGCAACAATGCTTGACACAGCGTTCGGCTACACCGTAATGAGCCTTGGAAACGGTGCTTATGCTATAGGCTTTGACGGCGTAAGCCAAAGCGGTGCAGCTACGGAAGAGGATGAAATTGACGCTCACTGGGCAATGAACGTTTTCGGAAGTCTCGAAATGAAGGTCGACGGCAAGCTTGCCTATGCAAAGGATGCGGCAACGGTTGTGAACGGAGTTATATACATTCCGGCAACAATGCTTGACACAGCGTTCGGCTACACCGTAATGAGCCTTGGAAACGGTGCTTATGCTATAGGCTTTGACGGCGTAAGCCAAAGCGGTGCAGCTACGGCGCTCAGCCATATAAGCTAAAAGGAGGAAGCGGTAATATGAAAAAATTAATTTCTTTATTATTAAGCCTTGTGTTCATGCTGTCGCTTGTAACGGCGGTGAGCGCATCGGATTATGTTTCCCGTGACGGCTGGAAGGTGACTGCATCCAGCACAGACCGTGCGTTTGTGGCAGAGCTTACAATCGACGGTAAGGGAAGCTACTGGCATTCAAATTATGCTCAGGACGGAAGCAGTAAGGACAACCCGCCGTTCTATCTTACATATTATCTTCCGCAAACAACAACAATATCCGGATTTGCTTACACCACAAGAGAAAGCAACAACACCGGTGCGGTGCTTGCCTATAACATTTATGCATCGGATTCGGAGAAGGGCACGGCAACGCTTATCTATTCGGGTGAGTTCAATGAGGAGCTTGGTACAAAGGAAGCAAAGTTTGGCTTTAACGTAGATGTAAAAACAGTAGTTTTTGAAATAACGGATGCCAAGTGGGGCTACGGTTGCTGTGCGGAGTTCAACCTTCTTGCACCCACCGGCTCTGCCAAGAAAACGATTGCACAGGCCTCTCAGGGCGGAAAGCTTACCATCGGACAAGAGGAAAAGACAGTTGCCGCAGCATCAACGGCAGTCGACCGCGGCGGATGGAAGGTGACTGCATCCAGCACAGACCGTGAGTTTGTTGCCGAGCTCACAATTGACGGCAACGATGATTCCTATTGGCATTCGGGCTATGCTCAGGACGGAAGCAGTAAGGACGAGGCACCCTTTGACCTGACCTATACATTGCCTAAAAAAACCACGGTATCCGGCTTTAGCTATACCCCCAGAAAGAGCAATCAAACCGGCACCGTTAAAGCCTACAAGCTTTATGCATCGGATGCGGTAACAGGTAAGGCATACCTTATAAGCGAGGGTGAATTTGCGGAAGATACGGCAAAGAAAACCGTAACCTTCGGCTTTAATGTGGATGTTAAAACTGTTATATTTGAAATTACGGACGGTGCATGGGGCTACGGTTGCTGTGCTGAGTTTAACCTTTTGGCGGAAGCTGACGGTTTGGAGAAAAAGTCTGCGGCCGAGGCGGATATGGGCTCTACCATGGAAATCGGAGCGAAGCCCGGAACGGGCACAAGGTCTGACGGTACGGTGCCCGGAAAGAGCACCTGGAAAATTGCGGTATCTTCCGAAAGACTTCCGCACTATCCTGCAACCAGTGCGTTTGACGGAAAGGATAATACCTACTGGCACTCAAATTACACAGATGACGGAATAAACATTCTCACACAAGAAAAAAATCCCCATTGGATGGAGATTACCCTTCCGGAAGCAACGGAAATTTCCGGTTTCATTTACACTCCGAGGTCTAACTCTACAACAGGTCTTATTTGGGGGTACGAATTTTACATTTCGGACTCGGACAACGGTGAATGGCTTAAAGCAACAAGCGGCACCTTCAGCAATGATACCGGGAAAAAGAGGGTTGAGCTTGTAGCAAATGTAAAGGTAAAGCGTGTAAAATTCCAGTCATTAACCTCCAACGGTGAGTACGGTACAA
>CAZITC010000113.1:0-4692 GCA_964542085.1 uncultured Ruminococcus sp.
GCCTTGAGGTATATAACAAAGTATAGTGATATAACGGTGCTTGCACCATTATCGGTTTGGGGAGATGTGCGAAAGGTCGGCGGCAAAAATAATTATGTGATGTTTAACCGTGGCACCGTTTGGACGCAAAACGGCATAAAATTTACAGCTGTTAAAGCAGAGCACAGCGATGGTTATGCCATCGGCGTAATTATTGATGACGGGGAGAAAAAATATTACATAACCGGAGATACATTATACAACAGGAATATTTTCTCTGAACTTTGCGAGGATATTTATGCTGTTTTTCTGCCGATAAACGGTGTCGGAAATAATATGAATACGGTGGATGCAAAGGCATTTTGCGAAAAAATCAATCCTAGGTTTACCGTTCCTATTCACTGGGGTATGTTTGATGAAATTAATGCCGATACACTTAAAGGCGACAAAACGGTAGTGCCGGAAATTTATAAGGAGGTTATTTTCGATGAAGGTAATTGATGTAAAGCCCTTTGTTGTTGACTGCTTCAGAACAAACTGGGTGGTTATTAAGGTTTATACAGACGAGGGGATTGACGGCGTAGGTGAGGCAACGCTGGAATACAAGGAAAAAGCTCTGCTCGGCGCAGTTGAGCACATTAAAGAGTACCTGGTCGGCAAAAATCCCTTGGAGATTGAAAAGCACTGGCACAGCATATACCGGGATGCATATTGGCGGGGCGGCGCAGTTTTAATGTCGGCGCTTTCCGCTGTCGAAATGGCGCTGTGGGATATTTTGGGTAAAAGTCTTAACGTGCCCGTTTATCAGCTTTTGGGCGGAAAGGCTAACGACAGGGTGCGTATATATGTGAACGGCTGGTTTGCTGGCGCAAAGGAGCCGGAGGAGTTCGGCGAAAAAGCAAGGATAGCCGTTGCGCGCGGAGTAACGGCTATGAAGTGGGATCCGTTCGGCAAAAGTTACCTTAATATATCGAATGCACAGCTGGATAAGGCAATAAGGTGCGTTGCCGCTGTGAGGGAGGCGGTCGGCAACGACGTGGATTTGCTTATCGAGGGCCACGGAAGATTTAACATTCCCACCGCCGTAAAAATTGCAAAGGAATTGGAGCCGTTTAAGCCCATGCTGTTTGAGGAGCCTGTTCCTCCGGATAATTTGGACGCGTTGAAGGAGGTTAAAGATAGGTCGAGTATTCCCATTTCCGCCGGGGAAAGGCTTTATACTCGCTGGGACTATAAAAATATGTTCGATAAAATGGCGGCGGATTACATACAGCCGGATATTTCCCATGCCGGCGGCATAATGGAGCTGAAGAAAATAGCGGCAGAAGCGGAATGCAGGTACATACCTTTTGCACCGCACAATCCGTCCGGGCCCGTTGCCAATGCGGCAACCTTACAGCTTGCCGCAACCTGTCCTAATTTCGAGATACTTGAAATCATGTACTCGGATGTAGAATGGCGTAAGGATGTGACAAATGAATGCCTGGAATATAAGGAAGGTTATATTACCGTTCCGGATAAGCCGGGATTGGGTATTGAAATAAATGAAGAAGAGTGCTTAAAGCATCCCTATACGGTGCATACGTTAAGACATTACACTGGCGCGTTAACGGATATACGCCCGGCAAAAACCGAATTTTATTTTTAAGGAGGCGGTAACGCATGGAAAACAAAACTGTACTTGTGACGGGAGCCTGCATAAATACCGGAGTTGATATTGTTGAAAAGTTTGCACGCGAGGGCTGGGATGTTGTGTTCACCGGCAGACAAATTGAAAAGGTTAAGGCGGCAGAAAAGGAATATAGGGGAAAATATCCCGAGGTTGCAATTACCGGCTATCATATTAATTCGCTTGTCGACGAAAAAACGGTTGACGAGGAAGCGGTAATAAAAATGTTCGATGAGCTGGATAAACGGGAAATTTTTGTTGAAGCACTTGTGCTAAACGCGGCTGAGCAGGGGCTTGGAATTAAGATTTTTGAAAATCCGTTGGAGGATTTTATGCGCGTTTTGAATACAAATGTTGTGTGGAACTATTGCTTGTCTGAGCACGCCGCAAAAAGAATGAAGGAGCATGGCGGCGGAAGCATTGTGTTCATAAATTCAAATACTGCTTACCGGGCAATCCCGGATAGAATTGCATATTCCACATCCAAAGGCGGTCAGCTTGGACTAATGCGGGCTCTGGCACTGGATTTGGGTAAGTATAATATAAGGGTTAATGCGGTTTTGCCCGGTATGATTAAAACTGACCGTTGGGAGAAAAATCCGGAATTTTATAAAAACGTTCCGTCGCGCTTCACGCCGCTTAAGGATGTTGCTGTCGGTGCGGATATTGCGGATGCGGTGTGGTATTTTGCCGCACACGCAAGAAATACCACAGGAGCGGAACTTGTGGTGGACGGCGGTAACACAATTCAGCTGTATCCGATTGTGGAGTGAGTAAACACACTAAAAAAGGCGAATGCCTTAGAAGTAGGAAAATTATAACGTAAAAACGCGGCCTTTTGGCCGCGCTTTTGTTCATTTTCAGTAAAATATTGACAGGGTTAAGGATTTAAATTATAATGAAGGCAGAGTATAATGCCTGATATTTATTTAATGCTTGTCAAGAATTAAGGGTGTAATTTAACAAAATTAAGGTTTCAGAAATGCTTGACCGAGTTTTATAAGAAAAAATTAACGTGAAAATGCATTGATAAATAAAAAAAGGAAATCATACAAATATAAGGAGGAATTTTTATGAGTTATCAACCGGCAACAAACCGTTATGAACAAATGGCATACCGCCGCTGCGGAAAAAGCGGTCTTATGCTTCCGGCAATTTCGCTGGGACTGTGGCACAATTTCGGCTCAATTACCCCTTTTGAGGTACAGCAGAGTATATTGCGAAGGGGCTTTGATTTAGGAATTACACACTTTGATTTAGCTAACAATTACGGCCCGCCCTACGGTGAGGCGGAGCGCAATTTCGGCATCCATATGGACAGGGATTGGCACACTCACCGCGATGAATTGGTGATTTCAACCAAGGCCGGCTTTGATATGTGGCCGGGACCCTACGGCGACCACGGAAGCCGTAAATATTTAATTGCCAGCCTGGATGCATCGCTTAAGCGAATGCACCTTGACTACGTGGACATTTTTTATCACCACCGTCCCGATCCGGACACGCCTATTGAAGAAACCATGGGTGCGCTTGACCAAATTGTACGAAGCGGCAAGGCTTTGTATGTGGGTATTTCAAATTACGGGGCAAATGAGGCTGAAATTGCCATTCGCACTCTTCGCAAAATGGGCACGCCCATGCTTTTGCATCAGCCGAATTATTCCATGCTCAACCGCACGGCGGAGCATGGACTTACCAAGGTTTTGGAGGAAGAGGGCGTTGGCTGTATTGCCTTTGCTCCGCTGTGCGGCGGTATTCTTACAAACCGGTATTTAAATGGCATTCCGAATGATTCGCGAGCGGCACATGACCCCAGATATTTAAAAGCCAAGGACATAACCGAGGGCAAGCTTGCAATTGTTAGAAGGCTTTCTCGTATTGCCGAAGGGCGCGGTCAGTCGGTAGCTCAGCTTGCCCTGCAGTGGACATTGCGCGACAAGGTTATTACCAGCGCACTTATTGGTGCAAGCCGTCCGGAGCAGGTGGAAGAAAATGTGGGTGCGCTTTCCTTCCCGGAATTGACGGAAGCGGAAATTGCGGAAATTGATGATGCACTTAAGGCATAAGGAAGGTCGGCGTTATTAATAATCAAATATGGGGGGATATTTGTGAAAAGACTGATTTCTTTTATAATTGCTATTTAGATACTGACAGGCATGCTTGCTCTTAGTGTTTATGCACAGGAAGCAGAGGGCATTTTGGTGCCGGATGAATGCTTGGAGGCAGAAACGGCGGCGGAGCTTGCGGCGTTTGGTGTCATAAACGAAATATTCGCTGATATTTCCGGCCACTGGGCGGAGGAAACGATTAATGAATTGGCCAAGGCCGGAATTATCAGCGGAAAGGGCGAAGGTCTTTATGAGCCGGAGGGCAAGGTTACACGGGCGGAATTTATAAAGCTTTTGACCTGCGCGGTCGGAGTATATAATGAGAATGAAGCGGCTTCGGAGGATGCCGTTTGCGATGTTGACTTATCCGCTTGGTATCACAAATACATTGCCGATGCGCTTGACGGCGGAATACTGGAAATAGGCAAAACCGGCGCTTTTCTTCCGGACAGTGATGCTAAAAGAGGCGATGTGGCTGTTTGAATTTCTAAGGCTCTCGGCATAGAAGGGGGGAAAAGCCCCTTTGGCGATGTGACTGATGACGAAACAGGCAAAGCGGTTGCCTCAGGAGTCAGCGAGGGGATCATTTTCGGCTATGAGGACATGACCTTCCGTCCGGACAACACGCTTACAAGGGATGAGGCCGCGGTGCTTATTTCCCGTGTTGCGGCAAAACACAGCGCCGAAAATACGGCAAAGTACGAAAAAAGCTTGTAGAAATTGAAAACGATGGTAATAACAGCATTATTTCGGCAGATAGCGCAACGGGGAGAATTGTGCTTGAAGATTGCACAGACAGTGTTTTGGACATTACCCCCGGACAGGTTATTTACATAAAGCCGAGGGACGGCTATCCCGATGGCGGAGCGGTTAAGGTTGAGGGGATAGAGCACAACTGTGATAAGGTAACGCTTGAAACGGTCGCTCCGAAGCTGG
>CAZITC010000114.1:0-4676 GCA_964542085.1 uncultured Ruminococcus sp.
GCAGTAAATTTCCCAATCTTAAATATATGTTTTCAAAACGAGATGGAGTCAAATTTCCAAGTTCATGATTCAGTATAACCGCATTATTGCGAACAATTCTATATTCATTCAGTCTAACTCTATAACAAATTTCGTTATCCACTAAGCCAATAAAAAGCCACTCATCAAATCCACCAATTTCGAGAGTCTTTTGAACATTCATAAAACTTCCCGATGTGATACAAAAGTCCACATCATCAATTGTGTTTATTGCGATTGCAGGCTTTTCATTTTTCCTACGAACATCTTCTATTACAGGGCATATAATCGCTACATCTTTTTCATCTTTTAATGCAGCAAGTGCTTCTACCATTTCATCACACACAACAGAATCCTGATCAAGTGTCAAAATCCATTCCATGCCATCTTTTTCGGCTTTTTTCACCAATTCATTCAGTGCCGTGGCGATTCCATCATTTGTTCCGGTTCCGATTATTTGAATATTATTATATGTGTTCAAAAGGGCTTTAACCTCTGAATCGTTTCGTAATCCATTATTATAGCAGTATACGCATTTAACCTGCTTGCATACTGCATCTACGTTTTCTTTTAATCTCT
Organism: uncultured Ruminococcus sp.; assembly: GCA_964542085.1. GTDB lineage: Bacteria > Bacillota > Clostridia > CAKSNL01 > HGM11501 > HGM11501. The sequence goes on from CAZITC010000114.1 coordinate 598, forward strand.
TAATATCTGGATTGTACAATACAATTCCTGCCGCATACTGCTCCATTACTTATGCTCCTTCTGCCACTTTCTCATTTTCCCCATCATGTCCAATGCAAGGAACATATGGTGCTTAATAAAGAACAAAACAATTTCCCGTTGCTTTCCAATTCCTTTGGTATTTGTAGTCTTTAACGCTTCTTTCACAATGGGCTTTTCCAAGTATTCCGCATATTTTCTCTTTTTATCGGCATATGGCTCCGAATTGGTTGGATTAAAATATCCGCTAATTGCCGTGGTCACAATCACATACAACAGGCGATTATCAAACCATGGCTTCAGCATTTCTTTGTTATCTGATGTATCTATAAAGTCTTTGATTTTCTTAAAACATTTTATCACATACTCATGATTTGCTTCATTGTGCGATGCGGAGATTGAATTTTCATTATAGATATAGTGATAAAAAGGCTTATTGATAAACAATGCGCTCCGCAGCTTTTCAAACAATCTTAGATTGAACTCAAGACCTTCTGCTCCCTGTTTCAAAACCTCGTCATGAAAAATGTTATTTTCTATCAAAATTTCTCGATCAATCAGTTTTGAATATGCAACCGCAATATTCCCATTATATACCAGCAACTGTTGCTGGAGCCATCTGCAATCCTCCCCTTGATATACTTTTCCATCTTCCAAGTAGAATTTATATTCCGTTGCAGATTTTCGGTAATCCTTCATGATGCCACACATCACAAGCTGTACTTTGTTTGTTTCTCCAGCCTCATACATTGTCTGGCACATATCTGGTTCAATCCAATCATCACCATCAACAAACATCACCCACTTGCCTATGGCCGCTTTACAACCATAATTACGAGCTGATGATAGACCTCCATTTTTCTTATGAAGTACCTGAATACGGCTATCCTTTTCCGCATAACCATCACAGATTTCTCCACAATTATCTGGCGATCCATCATCAACAAGAAGAATTTCTATACTCTCAAGAGTTTGTGCCATTGTACTCTCTATACATTTTCTCAAATATTTTTCTGGAACTTTATAAACCGGAACTATTATGCTAACTTGTGGTTTAGTCATGTTATCTTCCTCTCACACGATTCAGGCACTTCTTTGCCATACTGTATATACCTGTTGCCAGAAGTGTTTTTCGTATCATCGTTTTAATCTTTACTTTGGCCGTTACTGGATAATATTTATCAAATAACGCATCACCTGAAAGTGTCTTTGCATCATTCATAAATTGACTTCTCTTAGAATTTTCACTTACCGACTCATACATTTCTTTAACTCCGGCAACAAGCTTATCAGGTGAAACCTCCTTGCAAAGTGCAGTTTCTTTCATTTCTTCCACAAACTTTTTGCCCTTATCTGAGTGGCACAAAACTCGCGTCGTGCCTTTATCATCATCCATCTTCTTGTCAAAATCGTAAACAGAGAAGCAATCCCATATCGTTATATCACTAACTCTATATCGTTTCTTAAACGGGCAACTATAACACGATGGACGATCACACGTATCTGCGACGAAAGCACGAAGCATTGGATCAAGCTGTGACCCTGCATGATATACATTTTCTCCATTTTGGATTACGCTCATTGTCGAATATTTATATCCGTAATATTTGTCTCTAAATCGGATATTGTCAGGCTTATTCTCCTTAAAGCCAGAATGTTCTAAATACTTATTCCACACTAACGGTGATGGCACACCATGGCAAACAACATCTACTAAAAGCAGCTTTTCATTGTTAATTCCTATATATTTTGAAAGACCTTCAATTTGGCATGGTGTCCCACTAAAGCAAACCCATCGCCCTTGCTTCAAGAAATCTCTTGCCTTACTAAAGCAGTTCCCAATTCGACTTTGAACATATTTACTATTGCGGAATTTTTTTAAGTCCTCAATATTCTCAACATATGTATGATACACTTGGAAGTCTTCGTCATATGCAACTCCGAAAACAACTCCACCTCTATTCAATATCGCTGTCGCAATTGCCGTAAATGCACCTCCTGCTGAACTATCCAGCCGAACGGTTTCGTCCTTATGCTGAACAAGAAATGCTTTTTGTTCAAAAGGAGTTTCTTTTATGGGTGCTAAAATCGGGCATACTCTTTCACAAGCACCGCATTGTATGCAACACTTCTTATTGACTTTTGGATACAGGAAGCCCTCATCATCTGGTTGCATTACAATACAATTCTTGGGGCAAATACTTACACAAGCTGTACAGCCTGCACATTTTTCTTTATTTTTTATTTCAATCATCTGATTTCCTCTCCACTTATTCTGTTTGCATCTTCAAAAAATGCTTGTCTACGCTCATCCGCTTTGACAGATTCTTGCATTTCTTTTGCTCCTGCAACAGCTTCTTCCGGTGTCACCTCAACAAAAGCAAAGTTTTTCTTAATATGTTCAAAGATTTTTCTTCCCTTATCAGTATGGACTAAAACTCTTGTTGCACCCTTATCATTATCTAGTTCTTTAGAAAATCTTCCTGCGTGGAAACAATCCCATATCGTAAAATCACTAACTCGATATTGATTTCTAAAACGGCAGTTATGACAGGATGGACGGTCACATATATTAGAAAAAAATGCTCGCAACCACGGATCAGATTCAACGCCCTGATGATAATTCCCATGATTTCTGTCTGTTACGACATTCATCGTTGAATATTTATATCCGTAATACTTGTCGCGGAAACGAACTGTTTTTATTTTGTCTGCAAGCTTTTGCTCTTGAAGCTCAACATATTTTCTAAATATCAGCGGGGATGGAACAGCTCGACAGACAACATCCACAGTAATCAGGTTTTCATAATCCTTTTTCAGATAGCACTTTAATCCCTCTATCTGACAAGGCGTTCCGCTAAAGCATACGGTCTTTCCTTGCTCTAAGAAGGATTTAACTGTATGTAGCGTCCCCCCCACTGAACTTTGGACATATTTGCTATTGCGGAATCGTTTCAATTCCTCAATAGTATCCACATAAATGTGATGTGCTACTAAATCTTTGTTAAGCTCAACACCAAAAACGACTCCGCCTCTTTTTATTACATATTCTGCGATTGCAGTAAATGCCCCACCTGCCGTACTTTCTTGTAGCACCTTTTCATTCTTATTTTGAACAATATAAGCTTTCTGTTCAAACGGCTTCTTGTTTTTACAGTTTAGAATTGGACAAACTTTCTCACACACACCGCAATTGATGCAGTTTCTCTGATCTACAACTGGATATAGAAATCCTTCCATATCCTCTTTCATTTCAATACAGCTCTTTGGACAAATTGCAGCACAGGCAGTACAGCCGCAACAATTCTGTTTATCTTTTATTTCAATCACAAATCTGTACTCCCTTCATCTTGTAATGCTGCTTTTAAGTATTCGTAGGACTGCTGTCTCACTTCAGCAAGTTTCCTATGTGCCGCGTCAAAGTCGGTCTTAATCTTCAAGCAGTCCCCAATTTTCTCATTGCCAGTAAGCAATCTTCCCTTAATTCCTGCCAGATTAAACAAGGTGTCGAGACGGCTGTTTGTAGACTGTCTCGTATTTCTATTATACCGACGAAATGTATAGAACTCTTTTTTATAGAGAATTGAGAACACTGAACAATGGAAGGAATCCGTGCAAACATACTCCGCGTTACGAATCAAATTAAGAAAATCTGCTGGATCAATGTTATATGGCGTCTCGTCTGCATACCCCTCATCACTCTTTACAAACTCATCCAAGTGTGTGAGTGCTACGATTTTACATCCTGTCTCTTTTTTAAACTTTTTTGCAAATTCACGATGGGGCGGGTTATTTCCAAGGAAGTAGCAAAGAATATACTTTCCTTCAATAATTGGCTCCTTCTTTTGAATTTTCATCCACTCATCACCTGTAAACAGCAATGTTGGATCACAAACCACTGGGACATCGCGACCAGCAAGTTCTTTCACAAGCTTTTGACCAGATTCCTCCCTTACACCGATATGTTTAAGTTGCTTTAAGATTAGGCTTGCGTTTCTGGCAGAATCCTTCGGTAAAGTTGACTGTCCAAAACTCGTTGCATATGCAAGTGAGGGTACAGT
>CAZITC010000115.1:0-4650 GCA_964542085.1 uncultured Ruminococcus sp.
CATATCCGTAAGCCCGGACAGAGCAACCACCAGTGCTGCTGCCATATACTCGCCTTGAAAATAAAGGTATGTAAAAAACGGAATAAGCAAAATTCTTATATAGCTTAAAATATTTGGCAATGAAAAAAACTGTTTTTTATTTTTTATCATCAGCATCGCCTCCGAAAAAAATTTTATTTAAGCCGCCTGTCGCAGTCAATATATTTTTTCTTCCAACACTCGTCATTCTCGGCATCCTCCGGACAGCCGTTAAACAGGTCTGAAGCAAGCTCCTCCAGCTCAATTCTAAGCTCCAAATCATCCAAATAATATTTAGGTATTGCATCCGACCCAAGGTAAGCGCCCATAATGCTTCCCGTTACCGCGCCGGTGGAGTTTGAGTCACCGGAATGGTTTACCGCCGCCACAATTGCCTTTTCAAAGCTGTTTTGATACTTTAAGCTGCAATAAACGCCAACAGCCAAAGTTTCCTCTCCGCAAAGGCCGCCGTTGCGGCACAGGCGCCTTATCGCCTCAGCATCATCCATTTCGCGGCCGGCAAGCCTTACCGCCCGCTCAATCAGCTCAATCAGCTCACCGGTTTCGGGGTAGGTTTGGCGCGTTCCTTCCAAGGTATCCAAGCAGTCATAAACAATGTTATAGAGGTTTTCATCGGTATATGCTGCGTTGTTGATTATGTGAACAAAGGCTGAAGCGCTTACAAAGCCCAATGGGTGGCCGTGCGTTATTGCGGCGGCCTTGGCGCCCATTAGGTCAATACGCTCCGTCCCGTACTCCTCCTTATCGTAATAAAGGCCGATTGGCGCAACCCTTATCATTCCGCCACAGCCCTTGCTTGAGTTTACCGGGTGGTCAATCGTTCCCATAACACCGGAGGACAGCGCGTAAAGGCAGGTGCTTCCCGGTGCCCTTTTCGCTCTAATCGCCTTTAGGTAATAAATCCAGCTGACAATATCGTCATCCGTCAAAACGCCCGGCATCTGTGTTCTGAACCAGTCATTATAGGCCTTATGCAAATAATGGCTTACCGGTGCCATTATTCCGTTAATTCGCTCCCTCGTAGCGCCGAAGAGTATACCGTTTGCGGTAAACATCGTCATTTGGGTGCCGTCCGAAATCAAGGCCTTACCGTCCTTAAGCTCGTAGCGTGTTATGCCGGCATCGCCGTATTTTTTCTTTATTTCCTCCGTGCTTCGAAATTCAACGGCATAGCCAAGTGCATCACCTGCCGCTCCGCCCAGAAGACAACCTTCAAACTTCTTCAGTTCCCTCATTAAACCATATCTCTGCCTTTCAGGTAAAAACCAGCCGAAAAATACCCTTTCGGGACAGCCGGTGTAAAATAACCATATCTATTTTATCAAAAAGCCTTTGATTTTACAAGTACATTTTTTATTTTTTTCGTCAAATTGTTGCATTTTAATGTTATTTTCCATTTTTTGCACTACAATTAGTGGGTGGGCACTTTAAATTTTTTTAAATTTGTGTTGCCAAATCTTTGAATATATGCTATAATCTTACAATATAAGCAATATTATTTAATGAGAGGAAGTTTTTTTATGTGGGAAATCACAGCATTTGTACTTTACTTCGTGCTCATGCTTGCAATTGGGGTTTATTTTTTCTTTGCCTCCCGTAATGATGCAGGCGAGCAAGAGTATTTCTTGGGCGGCCGTAAAATGGGCCCCTGGGTCACCGCGATGAGCGCGCAGGCTTCGGATATGAGCGCGTGGCTTTTAATGGGTCTGCCGGGCAGCATTATCGCCTTCGGCTTCGGCAAGGCGTGGATCGGCATCGGTCTTGCCATCGGCACAATTGCCAACTGGCTTATCGTTGCAAAGCGTCTTCGCAAATTTTCCAAAGCGGCGAACGACTCTATCACAATGCCCCAATACCTTACAAACAGGTTTGCGGCAAAAAGCTCGGCACTTAAAATTATTTGCGCCGTTGTTTTTCTTATAAGCTTTACAATTTATGTTGCTTCGGCCTTTTCTGCCGGCGCAAAGGTTTTTGTTCAGCTTTTCCCTTCGCTTGACCCCTCGCTCGCAATGATTATTTTTGCGGCAATTATCTTAATTTACACATTTCTCGGCGGCTACAAGGCCGTTTGCTGGACGGACTTTTTCCAGGGTCTTTTAATGCTTATTGCCATTTTGGCCGTGCCGATTTTGCTTGCCACCTCCGGCAATCTTGACCCCTCGCTTGCAAACGAGGTTGTTTCAGGATTAAACGGCGAAAGCTATCGGTTTACCGCTAACTTTTTATCCGCAACTCCGATTGACATTATCTCAGGCCTCGGCTGGGGCTTGGGTTACTTCGGTATGCCCCACATCATTGTAAGATTTATGTCAATCAAAAAGCCCAGTATGATTAAAAAGTCCGCTACCGTTGCAATTGTTTGGGTTGTTCTTTCCCTCGGTGCAACAATCGCCATGGCTTATTTCGGAAGAATTTTCGTTCAGGACGGCGTTTCCTTTGCACAGGGGCTTTTATCCGAAGGCGCACAGGAGCTTATATTCATAAAGTTTACAAGGCTTTTGTTCCACCCGTTCATTGCCGGTCTTTTGCTTTCGGCAATCATTGCGGCTTCCATGAGCACGGCTGATTCACAGCTTTTGGTTGCATCCTCCTCCTTCACAAGCGATATTTACAAGCCCATTATAAGGAAAAATGCTTCGGATAAGGAGCTTTTATGGGTCGGCCGTTTGGTTGTTGTTGCGGTTTCGGTTGTCGCCTTCTTCATTGCCAACAGTAAGGCTGAAGGCGCTTCAAGAATAATGGACCTTGTTTCCAACGCATGGGCGCTTTTCGGTGCGGCTTTCGGCCCCGTTGTGCTTTTATCACTTTTCTGGAAGCGCTTCACCTACAAGGGTGCGGTTGCCGGCATATGTGTCGGCGCAGCCGTAGATATTCTTTGGCTCATCTTCTTATCCGCATCCACCGGAATTTACGAAATTATCCCCGGATTTATCGCGTGCGCACTTGCCGCAGTTGTCACTTCGCTGATTGACAAGGCGCCCACCGATGAGGTGTTGGATATTTTCAGCCGCGCAACCGACAATTCGATTGACGATTAATTACCAAACAAAAATCCCCTCACCGGCGCCGGTGAGGGGATTTTTTGAAGTCACCGAATACTTGCCTTATATCCGCAAGCACGGTAAAGGCAAAGGGATCCTCGTCATCAATTATTTTTCTTGCAGGTACAATTTCTCTCTCCGGCACCGCAACAAAAACCGCGGTGCCCTTTTTTTCGCTGTATGCACCGTGAACATCAAAAAGCGTTGCGCCACGCTTTAGCTCCCGGTTAATTCTTGCGGCAATTTCGCGCGACCTTTCGCTCATCACAAGCACACCCTTTGCACCGCGGCCACCCTCCGTTATTCTTGTTATAACACGCGTGGTAACAAAAACCGAAAGCACGGCGTAAAAGCTTTTTTCAAGGCCGAAGATAAACGCACCGGCGGCAATAATAATCCCGTCGGCCACATTAATTACATCGACGGTTTTAATTTCCGGGTGCCTTTTATGAACTGTGACGGCAAGCATATCCGTCCCGCCGGTGGAGGAGAAATTTTTCAAGGCAAGTCCCAAGCCAATGCCGGTAATTACGCCGGAGGCAACTGCGGCAAAGAGCAAATCCCCCGTCATTTCAGGCCAAGGCACAGCCTCCAGCGCGCCCAAAAACGCGCTGAACAAAACCGAGGCGTAAACCGATGCCGTAAAAAAGCGAAAGCCCAAGCCTTTGTATGCGGCAATGAAAATCGGCACATTGACCAAAAGAGTTGTTATCCCCAACGGCAAGCCCAAAAGTCTTTTTAATATTATGGCTATTCCGGCCGCGCCGCCCGTTACAAGGCCGGCTCTTGCGGCAAATACCGCATAGCCCAGCGCCGCAAAAAATGCACCCAGGGTAATATAAGCATATCTTTTCAAAAAAATCCCCCTTTTGGAGTTAATTATTATCCAAAAAGGGGATTTTTATTATTTTGAAAGGTTATATTTTTCATGGAGAGCACGAACGGCCTTTTCGGCGTACTCCCTGTCAATGAGAATGGAAACTTTTATCTCGCTTGTGCAAATCATGTGAATATTAATGTGCGCATCGTACATTGCTTCAAACATCATGGATGCAACACCGGGATTGCTGACCATGCCGGCGCCGACAATCGAAACCTTAGAAACGTCATCCTTATATATAATTTTCCTTGCATTGATTATGTTGTTGTCAGACAGAAGCTTAACCGCCTCCTCACACTCATCCTGCTTAACGGAGAAGCTTATATCCTTTTTATCCTCGCGGCCTATTGACTGCAATATCATATCAACATTGATATTGTGCTTTGCTAAAAGCGAGAAAACCTTGAACGCTATGCCCGGCTCATCCGGAACATCCAGCACCGAAATCATTGCTACGTCGTTATCCCTTGCTATTCCTCTGACATTAGATTTTTCCACCTTGGTAACCTCCTTAACTATTGTACCGGGAGCCTTGTGAAGGCTGCTCAACACCTCTAAATTAACATTGTATTTTTTTGCAAGCTCTACGCTTCTGTTCATCAAAACGTTTGCGCCAAGTGATGCAAGCTCCAGCATTTCATCGTATGTAATTTCCTGCATTTTTCTTGCATCCGGGCAAATTCTCGGGTC
>CAZITC010000116.1:0-4618 GCA_964542085.1 uncultured Ruminococcus sp.
CTTTTTATACTATCATTATATTATTTTAGTATTGACAAAGTAGGCTATATATGATACAATGTAGGCTATAAAAAGCCTTTTTGGCTAATAGGAGGTAGAAAAAGATGAAAAAAATCAAAGTAACAGTTTTATCGTTAGTATTAATTGCATTACTGTTTACGGTTATTGCAAACGCAACGGTAGGGTCAAGAACAGCGGAGCTTGCTTATAACAACATAAAAATTGTGTTGGACGGAAAAGAGCTTGCGCCGGCTGATGCCAACGGCAATCCGGTGGAGCCGTTTATAATTGACGGCACAACTTATTTGCCGGTAAGAGGAATATCGTCAGCATTGGGGCTTGGTGTTTCGTGGAATGCTTCCACGGGAACGGTTGAATTGAACACACCGGGAGCTTTTCCCGGAGCGGTCACGGTATATGATGATAATAATGTAACCATTGAATTTGCCGGATGCACTCTTGAAAAGCCCTATGAATGGAGTGATACCCAATACTACCATGCAAATTTCAATATAAAGAACAAAACGGATGCAGAATTGACATTTCAAACGGGAACGCTCTCGTTTAACGGGTTTTCATATAATTCATTTTACGGAAGCGAAAAAGTAGCGCCCAAAAGCACAGGTAAGGTGGATTTTTACACAGAAACCCAGATTCCCACATCCGGAATATACAAAACGAGTGGTCAAATAAAGGTTATTGACTTTTCAAAATCGGTGTTTGATGACGGATATTCCTATGAAGCTAAATGGGTGGATGTAACGCAATAAAAAACAACCGAACGGCTTAGCTGTTCGGTTGTTTTTATGGTTTAATTACTTTCTGCCTGTGAAAACGTCCTCCATGGAGCCGAGCATTTCTACAGCTTCTGCGGCTGTAATATCGTTTTTGGGATTAAAGGCCCCGCCGTTGGAGGAAATTATGTTTGAAGCGCTCAAATTCTGCACCGCGGAAAGCGCCCAGGGAGATACAGACTCAATGTCGGAATAGCCTGTTGCAATTCTGGCCATTGACATGTCTATGCCCAAATACTTTGCAATGCGGTCAAGTAAAACTGCCGCTTCCTCACGGGTGATAAGGTCTTCGGGAGCGAAAAGCTTTTCGCCCTTGCCGGCGATGATGCCGATGCTTGCAAGAGTGTTTACCTCTTTTTTATCGGTGTCGATAAAAAGGTTTTCTGTTGCATCAGCGGTGAACGGCTTAACGAAATTTAACATATTATAGGCAATGTGTGCAAAATCTGCTCTTGTGATTTTTTTGTCGGGAGCAAGCTCAATGCCTTCGGTATATCCGAGCTTATCCTCAACGGTGAAAGCCTCGTCAATGGCTTCGTCAGCTGCTTCGTCCTCAGTGCCTTCAACCAATTCGGGAAGAATAACGATTTTCTTTGTTGCCGACTGCGCGGGAATACTCATGGTTTCCATATCATACCATGCAATAAATCTTGTGCCTTCTGCAATGTCATCAAGTCTTACAATGTTTCTTGTTTTGTAGGGAGTAACGGAAGCATCCTTAGCGATTGTGAGTATAAGTCCGCTTGTCTTATCGGTAACAACCGTGTCGCCGTTCTCGTTTTTGGAAACAGAGGAGGCCTCGATGAAGTTTACAAGGCCGCCCTTTTCAACGTTAGCGGCAATTACTATTGCGCTTGTCTGTGCCGGAATACTTCTTGTCATAACTGAGGAGTATTCAGCGGAAAGAACATCGCCTGCCTTTATGGAAGCCAAGTCAATTGCTGTTCCCGTTTCGCTGTCGATTATGCAGGTTGCCTCAGAAATGTTAAATTGAATACGCGTGTCGGAGTCGGTTTTTGCGATTATGTAATCCTCGCCGATTTCCTCCACGGTTATCATACTCTTAAGATTGCGAAGAGCTACTGATGCCTCTGCTGCCGGTGCGTCGATGCTGATGTTTACAGCCTCCTCTGCGAAGGATGCTCCGGTGAAGAGCATGGTTGCTGTAAGCATTACTGTTAATGTTCTTTTTTTCATGATAATTCATCCTTTCTTTTTGGTTGGGCTTGAAACCCTTTACACCCTTAATACCTTTGAGCAGACCAAAAGGTTGCATTGGTTTTGTGAACAAATTGTTAACAAAACTTTTTTCTGTTTTTATTGCAACTGTCGGAGAGAAATGCAATAAAAAAGTGTTCAATAATATAGACCTTTAATTGCACCGTCTGGACATATTACATTATAAAGGGCCGTAGAGGCTGAGTTTTTAGGTTGATTTTAACAAAGATTGAAAAAACACTTGACATTTTTTGATTTTAGCGGTATTATATAGAAAAATTAAACAGTCAAACAAGATATATAGAGGCGCGAAAGTCATGAGTATATCTTCCGAGGCACTCTCTTATGCCGATGAGGATGATAAAAAGGGGATTTCGCCGAAATGGGCCAAGGTTGAGAGGGTGGCCTGTTGGGAGTGCGGACAATATCCGTACTACTGTCGCAATATATTTGCGGAGTGCTATATTCGATTTTGTATTGAGGATATCATCAAAACGGTCGAAGCACTTAGCTTGGCCGTTTATTTTTTAATAAATTTTGAAAAGGGGTTATTCCTATGAAGAAAATTTTATCGGTTGTATTGGCATTGGCACTTGCCGGCGCTGTATTTACAGGCTGCGGCGAGAGAGAGAAGAAGGACATCTCATCCGCTCAAACAATTGCGGATTTGTCCGGCGCAACTATCGGCGCTCAGACCGGCACCTTCCACCTTCAGGCTTTGGATCAGATTGAAGGCGTTAACAAGAAGGATTATGCGGATTTTACAGACCTTTTGAACGCATTAAAGTCCGGCGCGATTGACGGATATGTTGCAGAGGAGCCGACAGCGTTCGACGTTTGCGATAAGGACGACACGCTTTCCTTTATTCCCTTTATAAACAACGAAACAGGCTTTGCCGCATCGGACGATGAAACAGGCATTGCGGTTGCGTTCAAGAAGGGCTCTGATATGACAGAAAAGGTAAACGCAATTGTTGATGCAATCAGCCCGGAAACGAGATCAACTCTTATGCAACAGATGGTTGTGTTCGGGGCGGAGCCCGATACTGAGGCATCGGAGCCCGTTGCACTTACTTCTGAGAACACGGATACATCGAACGGAGTGCTTAAAATTGCCATGGAGTGCGCATATGCACCCTTTAACTGGACACAGACAACAGCGGCAAACGGTGCCGTTCCGATAAGCGGAAAGGACAATCTTTACGCTAACGGTTATGACGTTCAGGTTGCGAAGTACATTGCAGCTGAGCTTGGCATGGCGCTTGAGGTTTATTCATACGAATGGGATTCGCTTATTCCTGCGGTACAGTCCGGAGCGGTTGACGGTATTGCGGCAGGTATGAGCCCCACTGAGGAAAGAGCTTTAGAGGTTGACTTCACAAACTGCTACTACAACAGTAATCTTGTTGTTATCATTAAAAAATAACGGGGGATACAAATGGAATTCTTTTCAGAGGTTTTAGGCATTGTAACTCAATACTGGAAATATCTTCTGTCGGGTGTGGGCGTGACGATGCTGATAGCCCTGACGGGAACGGTTGCCGGCTTTTTAATCGGTCTTTTGACAGGCGTAATAAGAACGGCTCCGCAGTCAAAGCACAAGGCTTTGCGTGCACTGCACAAGGTTATTAATGCAATTATATCGGTTTACATTGAGATTTTCAGAGGAACACCGATGATGGTACAGGCAATGGTTATTTACTGGGGTTTTGCCTTCTTAAATAACGGAGCAACGCTTCCGCTTATACCGGCCGGAATATTTATTGTTTCCATTAATACCGGTGCATACATGGCGGAAATTGTTCGCGGCGGTATAATTTCGGTGGACAAGGGTCAGCTTGAGGGTGCCTATGCCGTTGGAATGACCCATACGCAGGCTATGGTCAAGGTTGTTATACCTCAGGTGTTAAGAAATATTTTGCCATCCATAAGCAATGAGTTCGTTATCAATATAAAGGATACATCGGTGCTTAACGTTATCGGCGTAAGCGAGCTTTACTATATGGCCGGCGTAATAAAGAGAATTAACCTTCAAACATTCCAAACCTATGCCGTAATATGTGTGCTTTACTTCATACTAACATTTACGGTAACAAGGCTTTTACGGCTTGCGGAAAAGAAGCTGGAAGGGTCGGATTCCTACACGATTTGCGGTTCCGGGTCGGATTCGCATGCCGAGCTTCATGTAAAGGAGGTTAAGTGATGGCGGAAATTTTAAGACTTGAGCACCTTGAAAAGTCATTTGGCGATAATAAGGTATTGAAGGATATTAACTTCAGCGTTGAAAAGGGTGAGGTTATAAGTGTCATCGGCTCATCCGGCTCCGGAAAAAGCACAATGCTTCGCTGTATTAACCTTTTGGAGGAGCCAACCGGCGGAAAAATTCTTTTCGAGGGCAAGGATATTTGCCACAAGGAAATGAATTTGTCGGAATATCGCGCTCATGTGGGAATGGTTTTTCAGCAGTTTAATTTGTTCAACAACATGAATGCACTTGAAAACTGCGTGTGCCCACAGGTTACCGTATTGAAAAGACCGAAAAGCGCGGCAGAGATAATTGCGAAAGAGTATCTTTCTAAGGTTGGCATGCTTGCATACTGCAACGC
>CAZITC010000117.1:0-4601 GCA_964542085.1 uncultured Ruminococcus sp.
CCCTTAAGTCACACGGCGCCTTTATTTTTTTAAAGCCCTCCAAGCTGTCAAAGGTATCAATCAGCTCGGAAACGCGTGCGGTTTCATTCCCGTTTTTTCCTTCAAATGCCGCGAAAACCTGAATATAGGGCGGCACCATGTATTCCCTTTTAACCTGTAAATCGCGCTGTTTGTCCCTAAGCTTTCCCAGCGTGTCACAATGCGCATCAAATATCAGCACCTCAGAGCCTCCCCGTAATATAAATAAAGTATTTCGTCTTTTCAAGCAAGCTTGCCCCGAACGCACACAGCGCAAAGGAAAGTAAAAGCAACGCAAAGGAAACCCAGTCGCTTTCTGTAAAATATGATGCGGCGAAAAACATAACAAGCGGCAACGCATAGCGAAAAAGCGCAAGAAGCACGCTTCTTCCGGGCGAACGCGAAACGGTGACAGCTTCGCCGACAGCGGCCTTTGCCGTGTTTCGCACCCTTAATTGTGCCGCTTTTTTACAAGAAGCCATACATGCCGCACAGCCATCACCGCAAAGCCCCTTCGTCAAAGCCACATAGGCATATTCGCCTTCTGTTTTTGTTATCTTTCCAAGCTCCTTCATAAGCCATTCCCTTTAAAAATAACCCCTGCACCGTTTAAATAAAGCTTTCCACAAGTATTCTTATGCCGATTGCAATAAGCACAGCACCGCCGACAGTTTCTGCTCGCTTTTCAAAAATTCCGCCCAGCTTTTTGCCGGCCATTGCGCCGACAAAGGAACAGACAAACGCCACCGCGCCGATAATTCCGGATGCGTAATAAACATAGCCGGCACCGTAGCCCGAGGTTATTGCAAGGCTGATGCCGACCGCCAACGCATCAATGCTTGTTGCGATTGCCTGAAGCAAAAGCTCCGTCAGTGTTAGCTTTGATTTTTTCTGTTCATCCTCCTTATCCTTGGAGGAATTTGCTTCAATAATCATTCTTACACCCAAAAATACAAGTATTGCGCAGGATAACCAGGGCGCAAAAACGCCGACAAAATCCGTAACGCCACCGCCCAGGAAAAATCCTAAAAGCGGCATGATAAACTGAAATGCACCGAAGAACATTCCCATTTTAACGCCGTCCGTTACACGGCAGTTATTAAGTCTTATTCCGTTTGTTACCGAAACGGCCATTGCATCCATCGCAAGGCTTAATGCAATCAGAAAAAGCGTTATAAATTCCATTATTTTTTAATCCCCTTCAAATAATTATATGCTGCTTCCAGCTGTCTGTCATTTACAGTGTAATGGCTTTCGTAATCAAAGCTGTTCAAATATGAAAGAAAATTAATGTCCGTTTCATAGGAAGGCGCCTCACCGTAATAGGTTTTCATAAGTGCAATTGCATCCATCGTTTCGCTGTCCGCAACCTCGTCCGATGAATCCATCAAGCCCAAAAGCTCAAGTCTTTGCTCAATCGCAAGCACGTGCTTTCCTTCTGACCCCAAGGTTACCTCATTGTCAAAATCCAATTCCTCAAACTCGTCCGTACACATTTTTATGTATGAGTTTTCCACTTTCACGTCAGGATTTATGTGATCCTTTGCAACGTCCTGCTTTTTGGCCGTGTAATATTTTCCGATGGTAAGCTTAATTGCACCGCCGTTTTTAAGTTGAAGGGTTGTTTGAACGGTGCCCTTGCCGAATGATTTTTCGCCGAAAAGCTTTCCGACGCCGTAATCTTGAATTGTGCCGGACAATAGCTCCGCTCCGCTGGCGGTATTGCCGTTTATAAGCACGGCAAGTGAGTATTTAGGCTTTTTATTGTCAGAATAAAAGGTTTCCAGCTTTTCCGGGTCCTTGTAATCAATATAGCCCACAGGCCCCTCCGGCACAAACATGGAGCAAATATTCACCGTTGCATCCAAGTAGCCTCCGGTATTATCCCTTAAATCCAAAACTATTTTTTTAATGCCGCACTTATCTATTTCATCCAATGCCGCCTTCATGAACACATCGCTGTTCAAGGTAAGGGAGGTAAATTCAATATAAGCGGTTTCGTCGTCAAGCTTTTTCCAGCTTACGGTGCTTTCCTCCACATTGGCGCGGATAATGTCAAAATAAAGCGTTTGCTCCTGCCCGATGCGCTTTACCGCAATTTTAACGGTTGTTGCCTCCTCACCCCTGATAAGGGCGGATATTTCGTCAATGCTTAAATCGGAAATGTTTTTCCCGTCAATTTCCGTTATAACATCATACTTTTTTACGCCCGCCTTTTCAGCCGGGGAATAAGAAAGCACATCCAGCACGGCACAGCCGCCCTTCACCTTTCTGACGGAAACACCTATTCCGCGAAGTGAAGCCGTTAACGCTTCCGTAAAATCAGCATATTCCTCCTCGGTAAAATACTTTGAGTAATCGTCCAAGCTGTCCATCATTGCGTCAAGAATATTGTCAATATCCGTATCACCGGTCTTAAGCATATATTCCAGAGCCCGGTTTTTAACAAGCTCCGAGGTTGTGTTAAACTTATAATTTTGCTCAATATAAAGTGCTATTTGATTTATAAGTGTGAATTTGTCCGATACCTCCGCCGCTCCGACCGGTATTACAAGCGAGGCACAAAGCAAAAAACAAGTTAAAAGCGCCAATAATCTTTTACGCAAGGTAATCTCCTCCGATTTTAATATATTTTGACAAAACAGTCAGTATACCCAACAATCAGTATACCACCAACCCATGCCCGCGGTCAACATGTAAATGCATCCTTTATGATATTTGTCTGTTTAACCTTCAGTTTTCCTTTTTCATCCGTTTCTCCCACTATTTCAACAACATCAAACCTAAAATCAACATCAAAAAGTGCATGCTTTTGAATGTAGCACTGTGCGGTATAAATAATATTTTTTTGCTTAAACGGAGTAACATATTCTGCCGGTAAGCCGTAATCGGTATTTTTTCTGAGCTTAACCTCCACAAAAACAACCGTTTCGCCGTCACCTGCAACAATATCAATCTCCCCGCCGCGAACAGTGAAATTTCTTTCAATTATTTTATAATGCGCTTTTTTCAAAAGTTTAACGGCGTAATCCTCGCCCTTATTCCCTAGCGCCCTCATGGCAAAATGTTTTTAAGAAATGACCTTCTGTGAATTTCAGAAGGGCCATACATCTTAATCAGCTCAATGTGCCGCGCCGTGCCGTAGCCTTTATGCTTTTCAAACTCGTACTCAGGATATTTTTTCGCCATTTCCATCATATACCTGTCCCTTGAAACCTTGGCAAGAACAGATGCCGCCGCAATGGACAAGGAGGACGAATCCCCCTTAACAATGGCCTCACACTTTTCCTCCAGTCCGCGTATTTTTAAATTGCCGTCCACCAAAATCAGCTCCGGATTTTCAGTAAGCCCGGAAACAGCGCGCCTCATAGCAAGAAAATTTGCCGAAAGGATATCCGTTTCTTCAATTTCCGCAACACTTGCGATGCCGACCGACCAGCTAAGTGCCTGCTCCTTAATTACATCAAAAAGTGCCTCTCTCTTTTTTTCCGACAGCTTTTTTGAGTCGTTAAGTCCGGAAATTTTTGTTCCCGGCCGCAGAATAACCGCCGCGGCATAAACATCGCCGGCCAGCGGCCCCCTTCCGGCCTCATCAACCCCGGCAAAAACGCTTATTCCGCGAGAATAAACACTCTCCTCAAAAGCTTCCATGCACTTCATTCGTTCTTCTTCGTTAATTTTCATTGTTTTCCTCCGGCATATCAAAGGTAACTCCGCCCAAAAGGCCGGCTCTGAATTCCATCAGCACCGTTGAAGCGGTGCGCTCAGTATTAATTTCCCCGCCGGAAACCACAAAGCCGCGCTTTCTTCCGATAAGCTCCGTTATTTCATAGCCGGCAAGGTCTGCAAAGCTTTCAATTTTATAGCGCTCGGCCAAGCGCTGAGGATAGCGGTCACGCATAAACTCCAAAAAGTAATGGCAAAGTTCCTCCATATCAACCACGTCATCCTTAATTGCGCCGGTGTAAGCCAAACGGCGCGCGGCCTCCTCATCGTCAAACTTTGGCCAAAGCACACCCGGCGTATCCAAAAGCTCAAAGCCCTCCGCAAGCCTTACCCATTGCTTGCTTCGTGTAACGCCCGGCCTGTCTGCCACCTCGGTTACGGCCTTTTTGGAAAAACGGTTAATAAACGAGCTTTTCCCCACATTAGGCACGCCCACAATCATAAGCTTAACCGCACGCGATTTTATGCCCTTTGCCAAATCGCGCTCCGTTTTTTCCTTCATTATTTCCTTTATTTTCGGATAAAGCTCCTTCATCCCGCTACCGGTAACGGCGTTAATAAACAACGCATCATCCCCGTATTTTTTCTGCCACAGCCTGCTTATACCGGGGTCGGCAAGGTCAGCCTTGGTAAAAAGCGTAAGACGCGGCTTACCGGCACAAAGCTTTTGTATATCCGGATTTTTCCCAGACTCGGGAATACGTGCATCCACAAGCTCCAAAACCACATCAATAAGCTTAATGTTTTCCGCAATAATTCTTTCGGTTTTGGCCATGTGCCCCGGAAACCACTGTATATTCAAGGCAAAATTCCCCTTCCTTTTTCTTTATAAAATGTAAAACGGATTGTAAAAACAC
>CAZITC010000118.1:0-4591 GCA_964542085.1 uncultured Ruminococcus sp.
TAATAAGGTAGATGTGATATTTTAATGGACGGTGAAGCTTATGTTCGCTGATAAAGCGGAAATTTTAATAAAAGCCGGAAACGGCGGAAACGGCCTTGTTTCCTTCCGAAGGGAAATTTATGTTCCTGCCGGCGGGCCGGACGGCGGTGACGGCGGCAAGGGCGGCGATGTTATTTTCGCTGTTGACCCGGAGGTTAACACCCTTGCGGATTTTAAATTCAAAAGAAAGTTTTTTGCCGAAAATGGCGAGGACGGTAAGGCAAAAAAGTGCTCCGGCAAAAGCGGAGCAGACCTTATAATCGGCGTTCCGGAGGGAACGGTTGTGCGCAATAAGGCAACAGGAAAAATTTTGGCCGACCTAACTGGTGAGGGCAAGCGCGTTATTGTTGCCAAGGGCGGCAACGGCGGCTTCGGCAATCAGCATTTTGCAACCCCGGTAAGGCAGGCGCCCCAATTTGCCAAAAGCGGAATTAAAACCGATGAGCAGGTGGTTACACTGGAGCTTAAAATGATTGCGGACGTGGGGCTTGTGGGCTTTCCCAATGTTGGCAAGTCAACAATCCTTTCATCTGTTACCCAGGCACGTCCGAAAATTGCAAACTACCATTTCACAACGCTTCAGCCAAACCTCGGTGTTGTGTTCATGGGCGAAGGCCGAAGCTTCGTAATGGCCGACATTCCAGGTATAATTGAGGGAGCTTCCCGCGGACTTGGCTTAGGGCACGATTTCCTTCGCCATATTGAAAGAACACGGCTTATCATTCATGTTATTGATGTTTCCGGGTCGGAGGGACGAAATCCGATTGACGATTTTAACGATATAAATAACGAGCTTATGATGTATTCTCCGCTTCTTGCGGCGCTTCCCCAGGTGGTTGCCGCAAACAAAACGGATATTGTTTACGATGAGGAAATGAAAAACGAATTTATCCGCTATGTGTCGGAAAAGGGCGTTCCGTGCTTTGAAATCAGTGCAGCAACGAAAAAGGGGCTTACACCGCTTCTTAACTATGTGGAAGCAACCCTTCCCACATTAGGTCCCGTTCCCGTGTTCGAGCAGGAGCTTGTCTACGGTGAGGCGGAGCTTTCGGACGAATTTACCGTTACCAAGGAGCCGGACGGTGCATATTCCGTTACCGGGCCCTTTGCCGACAGGCTTCTGGGCAGTGTTAATTTTGATAATGACGAGTCGGTTGCCTTTTTCCAGCGCACGCTGAGGCGCCGCGGAATAATTGACGCATTGCTTGAGGCCGGTTGCCGCGAGGGCGATACCGTAAGGTTTGCCGATATTGAATTTGATTATATGGATTAGGAGATTTTTATGATTACAAGTAAGGAACGCGCATTTTTAAGAGGCTGTGCAAATGAGCTTAAGGCAAGCTATCAAATCGGAAAGGGCGGCGTGACAGACGCCGTTTGCACCTCGCTTTCCGAAGCGTTGGAGGCAAACGAGCTTATTAAGGTTAAAATTTTGGAAAACGCAGACCTTTCAACAAAAAGCTGTGCCGTAACCTGTGCGGCGGCGACAAACTCAAATATTGTACAGTGCATCGGCCACATATTTGTTTTGTATCGTCCTGCACGCGATAAGGACAAGCGCAAATTTTTATTATGAGAACGGGGCTTTTCGGCGGTTCGTTTGACCCCATTCACAACGGGCATATTTCGGCGGCAAAAGCGGCCTTATCCTCCCTTTCGTTAGACAGGGTAATTTTCATTCCGAGCGGAGTAAGCCCACACAAAACGCTTACAGCATCCTCTTGGGAGCGGTACGAAATGGTAAGGCTTGCCGTAGCTGACCTTCCGCATTTTCTTGTTTCCGATTTCGAAACAAAAAAGAAAACCAAGTGCTATTCGATTGAAACGGTGTCCGCCTTCAAAACCCTTTATCCCTATGATGAGCTCTTCTTCATCATAGGTGACGATGAATATCGCTCCTTTGATAAATGGTATATGCCGGATAAGCTTTTGGCCATGTGCCGTTTTCCCGTGGTAACGCGCCACGGCGACGAGGTTAAGCCTCCGTTTATTGCCGTAAGCATGCCGCCGGTTGAGGTTTCTTCCAGCACGATAAGGCATAAGCTTTTCTTAGATGAGCCTGTGACAGGTCTTTTGCCGGATGCGGTTTATGAATACATTAAAACAAACAGACTTTATAAAAAAGAGATGACAGAAAATGAGCTTTGAAGAAATTTATGAGCGCCTTAAAAACACTCTTACCGAAAGCCGTTTTTCGCACACCCTGGGTGTTGTAAGCACGGCGGAATCACTGGCGCTTCATTACGGCTGTGACGTGCAAAAGGCACGCCTTGCGGCCCTTTGCCACGATGCGGCAAAAAACATTGACCATGCAGAGCTTAAAAAAACTGCCAAATGCGCCGGCATTAGGCTTGACAGCGTTTCCAAGCACTCCGGTGCACTGCTCCACGCCTACGTGGGTGCCTACATGGCCAAAACCGAATTCAGGATTAACGACCCGGAGATTTTGGATGCAATCTACTACCACACAACCGGGAAGCGCGATATGTCGCTTCTTTGCAAAATAATTTTTTTATCGGATATGATTGAGCCGGGAAGAAGCGGTATCCGCGACTTGGATAAAATGCGCCGCGAGGCATATTCCGATTTGGACGGGGCACTTGTTACGGCGTTTAATTCGTCCATCTGCCACGTTATAAACGAGGGCGGACTTCTTCATCCGGACACCGTCCGCGCCCGAAACTATATTTTGGAAAAAAGAGGAGAACGAAAACATGGAAACCAATGAAAAGGCGCTTTATATAAAGGAAGTGCTTGAAAATAAAAAAGGTGAGCGTGTAACTGCGCTAAACCTTTCGGCCCTTTCCACCGTTGCTGACAGCTTTGTTATTGCAAGCGGCATTTCCCTTCCCCACGTTAAGGCCTTGGCCGATGAGGTGGAGGAAAAGCTTGCCGAAAAAGGTATTGACCCGTTAAGAACTGAGGGCTATGACTCGGCCGCATGGATTTTAATTGATTACGGTGACACGGTTGTTCACATTTTTTCCGCCGAGGCACGCGAGTTTTATTCATTGGATAAGCTTTGGGCCGATGCACCCGAAATTGAATAAACTTTAAGAAAGGATAGATTTTAATGTACGATTTTAAGAATATAGATAAAAAGTGGCAAAGCTATTGGGAGGAGCACAAAACCTTCGCGGCAAAAACCGGTGAAGGCAAGAAAAAAAGCTTCCTTCTTATCGAGTTTCCTTATCCCTCCGGCCAGGGTCTGCATGTTGGGCATCCGCGCTCTTATACAGCGCTTGACTCTGTTGCAAGAAAAAGAAGGCTTCAGGGTGAAAACGTGCTTTTCGCAATCGGATGGGATGCTTTTGGCCTTCCGGCGGAGAATTACGCAATAAAAAATCACGTTCACCCGGAAATCATCACCAAGAAAAACATCGAAAACTTCAAGCGCCAGTTAAAGTCCATCGGCTTTTCCTTTGACTGGGACCGCGAAATAAACACCACCGACCCCGACTATTACAAGTGGACACAATGGATTTTCTTAAAAATGTTTGAAAAGGGTCTTGCCTATAAAAAGGAAATGCCCATTAACTGGTGCACAAGCTGTAAGTGCGGTCTTGCCAATGAAGAGGTTGTCGGCGGCAAGTGCGAGCGTTGCGGCGGTGAGGTTATTCAAAAGCAGCAAAGCCAGTGGATGCTTAAAATCACCGAATATGCACAAAGACTTTTGGACGATTTGGACGAGCTTGATTATGTTGACCGCATTAAGGCACAGCAGGTTAACTGGATTGGCCGCTCCGAGGGTGCGGAGGTCAACTTTACCGTGAACGAGGTCGGCGAGGTTTTAACCGTTTACACCACCAGACCCGACACGCTTTACGGAGCAACCTATATGGTTGTTTCTCCGGAGCATCCGATTATTGATAAATACCGTGATAAAATCAAAAACCTTGACGAGGTTATTGCTTACCGTGAGGCCTCGGCAAAGAAGTCGGACTTTGAGCGCACCGAGCTTGCTAAGGATAAAACCGGTGTTGCCCTTTCCGGTCTTACCGCAAAAAATCCTTTAACCGGAGCATCCATTCCCATATGGACAAGCGACTATGTTTTGATGAGCTACGGTACCGGCGCAATTATGGCCGTTCCCGCTCATGATGAGCGCGACTTTGACTTTGCAAAAAAATTCTCCCTCCCGATAATTCAGGTTATCGAGGGCGGTAAGGATATAAACGAGGAGCCTTATACAGACGTTGAAAACGGCATCATGATAAATTCCGGCTCACTTAACGGCCTTTCCTGCCGTGAGGCGCAAAAGAAGGTAATCTCTTACCTTGAGGAAAACGGTCTTGGCAAAAAAAAGGTAAACTTCAAGCTCCGCGACTGGGTATTCTCCCGTCAAAGATATTGGGGCGAGCCTATTCCCATTGTGCACTGCGAAAAGTGCGGCTATGTTCCCGTGCCCGAGTCCGAGCTTCCCTTAAGGCTTCCCGACATTGAAAAATTTGAGCCCGGTCAAAACGGTGAGTCGCCGCTTAACAACTGCACCGAGTGGGTGAATACCACTTGTCCCAAGTGCGGCGGCAGTGCAAAACGTGAAACCGATACC
>CAZITC010000119.1:0-4588 GCA_964542085.1 uncultured Ruminococcus sp.
ACATAACCGCCTCCGTAATATGCGGCATACTCACCCGTCCGCGCGAAAAAATGTACCGACCATCCGACACCGCCCGTTTAAGAACACCTTCGCACGAGCCCTTTACCGTGCTTTTTTCAAGGTCCGTTTCATCATCAGTTCGCTCTATGGCGGCAATATCGGCCGATTTTCTCATTTTTCGTGTGCTCTCCTCAGTTTTGTTCGAGCATGTAAGCGGTGCCTGTTTGCCTGTTCTCAAAGGCATGGCGGAAATGATTGGCGGGCTTTTTTCACTTCCCGATACGCCCTCATCAATTGTTGCGGCCGCGTTTATTTTAGGCTTCAACGGCCTTTGTGTGCACATGCAAACGGCAGTGTTTTTCAGCCGTCACCGCCTTTCAGTAGCACGGCTTGTTTTGGGAAAGCTTATGCACGGTACCATATCCGCTTTAATCATGTATGCAGTGATTTTTCTTCCGGCAAAGCGCCTTTACG
Organism: uncultured Ruminococcus sp.; assembly: GCA_964542085.1. Taxonomy (GTDB): domain Bacteria; phylum Bacillota; class Clostridia; order CAKSNL01; family HGM11501; genus HGM11501. The sequence continues at coordinate 475 of CAZITC010000119.1, forward strand.
TGTTCATTTTTGCTTTTATCCTTTTCATTTTTATTGTTTGCATTATAAAAGGCCGAAGCACCTTCAGTGCTTCGACCGTTTCCAGTAAAAAAGATATTGCTGAGCAAAGCCGGAATAGGGGCCGAACATCTCCTGTCCGCTTTTTCCGCCAAGGTCCTCTTTTATAACTCGATTTATCCAAACATCCACCGGGAAGGAATCAAACCGGGCAAGGGAAAACAAAAGTATGCAATCCGCAACCTTGTTGCCCACTCCGTAAATTTTCAAAAGCTCTGCCCGCGCATCACCGGTTGTAAGCTTATCCATTTTTTCCTTTGAAATTTCCCCTTCAAGCACACCGAGCACGGCCCTTCTCAAATACTTTGCCCGATAGCCCGTACCAAGACGTGCAAAATCCTCCTCCGTCACATCACGCAAGGCCTCCGGCGTCGGAAATGCGTAATATCCTTTGCCCGAAAGCTCTATCTCCTCGCCGTATAAGGAGGAAAGCTTTTCCACCGTGCTTTTTATTTTGGGAATGGAGCTTTGCTGTGAAATTATAAAGGATAGCAGGGTTTCAAAAAATTCCTGCTTTAATATTCTTATGCCCTCACCGAAGGCAACAGCCTCCTTAACAACCGGGGAAACGGAAATGCTTTTTTTGATGGCAGAATAATCCCTTCCTATGTCAAAATAATCCTCCCAAATTGTCTTAATGTCCGCATCAGCGGCTCCGTTTAGAGCTATTTCTTTCCCGTCGTAGCTTAAATTCACCGCTCTGCCGAAGGCAACACCAGTGTAGCTTCCGTCCTCTTCCCTGTTCCAGCGAAAGCACTGTCCGCAGTCAAATGTATGCTCCGGCAAAAAGTCCTTTTCAAGCTCGATTATCCCCTTCATTCTTCCGCACCTTCCGTTTTCTTAAGGGCTGCTTAAGCCTTTCGGTTATTTGCCCCGGTGTCATGCCAATGCCGGCCGCCCTTAAAAGAAGCTTGGCCGCTCCAAGAGCTCCGCACAGCCTAAGCCACAGATAAACTGACTTAAACATCTCATCATACGCCTTTTCCATTGTAACAAAGCTGTTAAGCCGCTCAGTGGAAATAGGCGCAAAAATATCTCCTGTTCCGCCGCCCATATGAATAACGGTGCTTTCATTGTTTTCAACGGTAAGCGCCAAAACCGCATCCGAGGTAAAGCAATCCGTAACAAACACATCCGCCACATCTACACATTCACGCCGCAGCATTGCCTCGTGAGAACATTCAACGCACAGACCGCGGTTTACCGCACTCTTCACCGTACGGCACAGCTCACGGTATTCCTCCAGCCCCACGATTGCGCCGGAGCCGACAAGCGCGAAGGTTGAGCGCCGGCTTTGGCGGTCTATCTCACCGCACCGTTTTGCAATGGCTTCCACGGCGGCAGTGTGATTTCTATGCTCAAAATCACAGATATATTCGGAAAGAATGTGAATTTCGCGCCCGTCCTTAAATACAACGTACTCCCTGTAAAGTGAGCCGTGCGCCTTCACAAGCTGAGCCAGGTCATAATATGTGCCTCCCGGGTCAAGATAGAGCACATCGCGCAAAATTGTGTCACTCGAAAGCCTTCTGCCCCAAAGGGGCTTTTGTGTTCTCCGTCCGAGGCACCTTATAATGTCAATCAAATAGCTGCTTACCCTGTCACTTCCGGATGCAACAAAAAGCTCCTTAGCCATTAATTATTTTAATTCTCTTGCTCCGTCGCCTATATCGAATATATAGAACGAAGCCTCATATCCTATTTTTTCCTTATAAATTTTGCCTACGCTTTCAATAAAGCTGTCAATAGCACCGTTTTCCACAATGCTTACCGTGCAACCGCCGAAGCCGCCACCGGTCATTCTGCTACCGATAACTCCGGGAACGCCCTGTGCCGTTTCCGCAAGAGTGTCCAACTCGATTCCCGTTACCTCATACAAATCGCGAAGTGATGCATGGGACTGATTCATGTACTGACCGAAAGCCTTAATATCGCCGTTTTTCAACGCCTTAACCGACTCCAAAACCCTGGCATCCTCATAAATAACATGGGTTACGCGGTTTCTTACAACCTCGTCCTCAATTGCGTTTTTGTGCGCCTCAAATTCCTCCGGCGTAATCTCACCCAAGCAGTTTTTCTCCGGCATAACCTTTTTAAGCGCCTCAAAACCGGCCTCACACTGGCTTCTTCTTTCGTTGTATTTGGATTCGCCGAGCTTGTGCTTTTTGTTTGTATTTGACAAAACAAGCTTGCAGTCGCCAAGCTCAACAGGCACCAATTCATAATTCAATGTGTCGCACTGAAGGAAAATTGCCATGTTTGCCTTGCCGTTTGCCGATGCAAACTGATCCATAATTCCGCAATTAACGCCGACATAATTGTTCTCGGCGCGCTGACCGATAAGAGCTAATTCAACCGCAGAGGCCTTTTTTCCGCCTGCCTCCTCCGAAAACGCGGAAAATACACGCGCCGTTGCAACCTCAATTGCCGCTGAGGAAGAAAGGCCGCCGCCGTGAGGCACTCCGTCCTCAAAAAGCATATCCGCACCCGTTAAGGTGTAGCCGTCCTTTAACATTTCGTCAATAATTCCGGCCTGATAATTGCCGTACTCCAAATTTTTGTAATCGCCGATTTTGTCAATATCTATGGTTACAACGTCCGGAAGGTCCGTCGCCTTAAGGCGAACTGTGCGATCCGCTCTTTTTCTTACGGCAATTGTGGTTGATGCGGAAATTGCCGCCGGGAAAACATATCCGCCGTTATAGTCCGTGTGCTCACCAATTAAATTAACACGACCCGGTGAGGAGAAAAAACGAATTTCTCCGCCCTCTCCGTAAAGCTTAATAAATTCTTCCTTTAATAATTCAAGATTTGCCATTTTTGCCCGTCCTTTCATACTTCATTTGCACTTTTGCGCAGTAATTATCCTTATTTTAATCTAAGCGTCTTTTTCTTATACCGTGCATTAGGCACGCAAGGCCAATTTGGCCTTTTACAACGCCTTAAAGGCCTTTATCCATTCGTTTTTAATGTATTCATGCCCCATTGCCGTTGGATGAACACCGTCCGCCAGCCAATAGCCGGCACATTCCTTTTTCGCCAATTCATCAAACCCGGCCTGAAGCGGAATAAAGATGAGCCCGTGCTTTTCAGAAAGCTTCTTTGCCATTTCGGCGCGCTTTTTAACCTCCGTATCAAAGTCCGGCCAATGCATCTCCGTTGCAGTGCACTTTAGTGCAAAGGGCTCCATTATCATAATTTTAATATCGGGAAGCGCCGCCCTTACCTCCTCGATAAGCATATCGTATATTTTATAGAATTTTTCAGCATCCACGCCGTTGGGCGACGGGGCAAATTCATGCCACACATCATTGACGCCGATTAAAACGCTCATAACGTCCGGAGCAAGGTTTATAATGTCCGCTTTAATGCGTGCGTAAAGATCTACCACACGGTTGCCGCTTATGCCCCGGTTAAAAAATTCATATTTGCCCGGCTCTTCAAAGCCCAAGCTTGCCTTAACCAAATGCGGATAGCCCAGGCCAACGTTAGCATCATCACCTCTGGCACGGCCGGCATCCGTTATGGAATCTCCCTGAAATAAAATTCTCATAAATTTTCCCCCTTAGTATATCAGCAATGCAGCAAATATAGTTTTTTGCCGTAAGAATCTAAAAAATTGCCTTTCCGGCTTCCGCTTATTCAGCTGACCGCATGGTCAATTTAGCTACAAAGTAATTTAGCGCGCGTAAGCACATTTAGCTCGCTGTCAGACGAATTTAGCTCGCTGTCAGACGAATTTAGCTGATTTCAAGCTTTGCTTGAAATCATTATACCACACATCAAAAATTTTTTCAACTTATTTTATTATTTTACTTGTGCAAAGTCAAAATTTGTAATATAATTGTCATATTGGAGTGTGATTTTTTGCTTTACAATGATGAGCACGTGGAGGATATCGGCTCCTCCCTAAAGGTTATTCAGTCGGACAGTCTTTTCAAATTTGGTACGGATGCGGTACTTTTGGCGGATTTCGCAAGGGTAAAGCCCGGCGGACGCGTTTTGGATTTTTGCACCGGCAGCGGCATTGTGCCCCTTTTAATGTACAAGGCCAAAA
>CAZITC010000120.1:0-4584 GCA_964542085.1 uncultured Ruminococcus sp.
GTGCCGGTCACCCCGTCGGTTTTCAAAAGGCCGACCTCCTCTAAGCGGCGCTTTGTTTCACGGGCAGTTCCCACTCCCCCGTCAAAAATCTTCACATCCGGCCCGACAACTTTTTCAATCGTTGAGCGCACAAAGGGATAATGTGTGCATCCCAAAACCACCGAATCAATTTTGCCGAGTCCGGAAAGAAGCCCTCCGATATATTTCTCCAACTCCTCGCCGCCAAGCACGCCTCTTTCAACAAAGGCGGCCAGGTGCTCACACGCAACAGGAATGATGTTTGCCCTGTCGCTGTAATGCTTTGTAAGCTGTAAAAACTTTTCCTCATTCACCGTGATGGGCGTTGCCATAACCGCCACCGTCGGATAATCCGAGTCCAGCACCGCCGGCTTCAAGGCCGGCTCCACCCCGATTATGGGCATGGAATATTCTTTCCTCAAAGTGTCAATCGCCACGCTTGTTGCTGTGTTACAGGCAACGACGGCGGCCTTTATGCCAAGGGAATTCAAATAGCTGATTTTATCTATCACCAGCCCCCTTACCTCCTCCGGTGTTTTACTGCCGTAGGGTGCATTGCTGCTGTCCCCGTAATATATGTAATTTTCGCACGGCATTAAGGCATAAAGCTCCCTAAGCACACTTATGCCGCCCACACCGGAGTCAAAAACCGCAATCGGCCTTGTATCATTCATAAAATCACTCATTTTCTTCTGATGCTATTTTATAAGAAAGCGTCATAAGGCTGTCGCTCAAATGAACATTTTCAACGGGAAGATGGCTTGTTATTTCCACATGGGAAAAATTCCACAATCCCTTTATGCCAAGCGCCTCCAGCTTTCGCGCAACCTCGGCCGTACCCTCACGCGGAATTGCCAGGGCAGCAATATCCGGCCTGTTTTTTTCGCAAAAGCTTTCCAAATCCTCCATACCGGTAACCTTAAGCTTTCCGGCGCTTTTCCCGACCATTGCCGGGTTATTGTCAAAAATACCCACGAATTTAAATCCGCGCTTGGAAAAACCGGGATAATTCAAAAGCGCATGTCCCAAATTTCCCGCACCGATAATTATTACCTTATATCCCTTATTCAGACCCAGAATTTTGCTTATTTCCTCGCGCAAAATACCAACATTATAACCATAGCCCTGCTGACCGAAGCCTCCAAAACAATTCAAATCCTGTCTTACCTGTGATGCGGTAAAGCCAAGCTTTTTGCTCAAGGCCTGTGAGGATATTCTTTCAATTCCCATATCCTTAAGGTCTGTTAAATATCTATAGTACCTGGGCAATCTTCTTATGACTACCAGGGGAACATTTTTTTCCACTTACACTTCCTCCTCTTCATAGGCAACAAATCTTTCCTCGATTTTTTTGATTAAAGCGGTACCCAGGGTGATTTCCGTTATGTTTTTCCTCATTTTTTCCTCCTGCTCCTCCATCACGCACACGCTGAGGCTCACCCCGGAGGAATATTCAACCCCCTCCGGTGAAAGACCCATCGTTCTGAGAGTATATTCCACCTTGCCAAAAAAGTGATAATCGGTTTCAATTTTATAAACCGAACAATAAACCATTTTAACTTTGTGCGCCGCCGAAACAGCAAGCGAAGCGGCGTGTCCGTAAGCACGAACAAGTCCGCCTCCGCCAAGCAAAATGCCACCAAAGTACCTTGTAACAACAACAGCAATGTCCGTAAGCTCCTGCTTTCTCAAGGTGTCGAGCACCGGTATTCCGGCTGTGCCGGAGGGCTCCCCGTCATCCGAAAAGCGCGTTATGTTATTTTCCCTTACAATGTAGGCATATACATTGTGCCTTGCATCCGGATGCTTTTTTCTTATGGAGTTGACAAATTCAATGGCGTCCGCCTCACTCGTAACCGGCGAGGCATATCCGATAAAGCGCGACTTTTTCTCCGTAAATTCTTCATAAGCCGACATTTCCACCGTTTTATAGCACCTCATAGCGTTTGTACCTTTCATACGTTACATTGTCCAGCATTGCGGAAATAAGCGTTCCGTTTTCGGTATAATCCACAGACAGAACAAGCTCATTTTCGTGAATTTCCGAAACACGCGCCCCGTCACTGTAGGGTATTAAAAGTGTTACCTTTTTCTTCTTGCCGGGAAGCACCTGTTCAATTTCATAAATCAAAGCCTCCAGGCCTTCACCGCTTTTGGCGGATATGCTTACCGCGTGCTCAAACCCGTGCTTGCCGCCGATGTTTTCCGGGGCAAGATCCGTCTTATTAAACACGCCGACAACCGGCTTATCGCCACAGCCAAGCTCCTCTAAAAGCTTTCTTACCACTGTTATGTGGTTTTCCATTTCCGGGCTTGACGAGTCAATAACGTGAATTAAAATATCGGCATCCACAGCTTCCTCCAGTGTGGACTTAAACGCTTCAATAAACTGATGCGGAAGCCTTCTTATGAAGCCGACCGTATCAATCACCCTAACCTCCCGCGAATCGGAAAGCGTAAGCGCTCTGCTTGTAAGGTCCAGCGTTTCAAAAAGTCTGTTTCTTGCCGTAACCTCCGACCCGGTCAGCGCATTTATTAGGGTGGATTTTCCCGCATTTGTATAACCCACAATGGCGGCGGAAAGCACCCCGTCCTTTTTCCGGCGCTTGCGCGAAATATCGCGGCGCTTTTCAATTTCCGAAAGCTCCTCCGAAAGCGCAGAAACTCTGCGCATAATGTGTCGACGGTCCGACTCTAACTTTGTTTCACCAGGGCCCCTTGTTCCTATTCCTCCGCCCTGTCTTGAAAGCTGACTGCCCATGCCAGAAAGCCGCGGAAGCATATATTTAAGCTGTGCAAGAGCAACCTGAATTTTACCCTCCGCACTTTTTGCCCGCTGGGCAAAAATATCCAGAATCAAGGTGTTTCTGTCAATAACGGTTATACCGTCTAACGCATCCTCAATATTTCTTATTTGCGAGCCGGTAAGTTCATCATCCACGCAAACCATGGATGCTTCAAGTGTTTGCGCGGCGTTTTTAAGCTCCAGAAGCTTGCCCTCACCAAAATATGTGCCCGTTTCAACTCCGTGGCGGTTTTGCACCATTTCTCCCACAACAACGCCGCCGGCGGTTTCCACAAGCTCATAAAGCTCACGCATAGACTCTTCCGTCGTGTCCGAAAGGCTGTCCCTTGCATCGGTATGAACGCCGGCAATGATGACCCTTTCGGCCTCCCTTAAGGTTTCCTCCATACAATCCTCCAACATAATTATTACTTTCTACAGTATATCACATTATCCCCGTGATGTCAAAAATATTTCCCGGGAAAAGAAAAAAATCCGCCCGTTCATCCAATTCTGAACGGGCGGAGCACTATGCCGAATTTTATTAAGCTTTTGCTTTTGTAAGCTTCTTAATAATACAAAGAATGGCAACCATTAGGATAATTGACAAAGGAAGCATAATGTAAGCGTTTTGTACAATACCGGCAATTATATAACACACAAAGGATACGGCCGCAACTAAAAGGGCATAAGGAAGCTGGGTTGTTACGTGATTTATATGGTTGGACTGGCTTCCCGCCGAGGCCATAATCGTTGTATCCGATATAGGCGAGCAATGGTCGCCACACACAGCACCTGCCATGCATGCAGAAATTGCAATAATGCAAATTGTGTTATCCAATGCATTGTTTCCGAAAATTGCAAGCACAATGGGAATGAGTATTCCGAAGGTGCCCCACGATGTTCCCGTTGCAAACGCCAGACCACAGGCAATGAGGAAAACAACCGCCGGAAGAAGAACAATCATTTCTCCGGCATAATTTCTTACAAACTCAGCTATAACAATTTTCGCGCCCAAGCTGTCGGTCATGGTTTTAAGGGTCCATGCACAGCCCAAAATCATAATGGCCGGTACCATGGCCTTAAATCCCTCGGGAAGTGCCTCCATACATTCCTTAAAGCTTAAAACTCTTCTCAGCATAAAGTAAATTACACTGAAAATAAGTCCCGCAAATGCGCCGCACACAAGGCCGACGGATGCGTCCGCCTCAGAAAAGGCAACAATGAAATCCATATAGCCGTTACTGCCGGCAGTGAAAAATCCGCCGGAATAAATAAGGCCGATTATGCAGGCAATTATAAGCACCAAAACAGGTGCAACAAGGTCCCAAACAATGCCCTTTTTGCCTTCGTCGCTGTTCTCCAGCGCCTTAAATGCCTTCGCATCCTCGGATGAGAAAAGGTCGCCCTGCTCGGCATTTTTTTCGTGCTTCTTCATAGGTCCGAAATCAAAGCGAAGTATAGCCAAGGTAATCATCATGGCGATGGTTAAAAACGCATAAAAATTATACGGTATCGCCTGAATGAACAGTGAAAAACCGTTCTGTCCCTCCGGAACGAAGCCGGCAACCGCGGCCGCCCATGATGAAATCGGCGCAATAATGCAAACCGGCGCCGCCGTTGCATCAATAATATATGCAAGCTTTGCACGGGAAATTTTAAATTTATCCGTTACCGGGCGCATTACCGAGCCAACGGTTAAGCAGTTAAAATAATCGTCAACAAAAATCAAAACGCCGAGTGCAACCGTTGCCAGCTGAGCTCCAACCTTGGACTTAATG
>CAZITC010000121.1:0-4581 GCA_964542085.1 uncultured Ruminococcus sp.
TTGTGATATTTTATTGATATATGGTACTATTTAGTCTTATTTTTGTTCAACAATACGGTGGATTTTAGCTTCGTTTTTAGGTATAATTTATATAAGCAGAAAAAGGGGTGAATACTGTGCTTTTATATCATAAAAATAATCTGAGCTATTACTGCGATAACGACCTAAACCTGTCTGACCTTTTTCCGGTTAGGGTGTTTGTTCACTCTGTAACGTACGGCGGGCACGGTCTTTTACAGCAGGATGACCACTATGCCGTGCTTGCAGTTAAAAAAGGGTCATTAAGAATAAACTCCACCTCGGTAAGCTGTACCCTGTCCGACGGGCAAATAATTATTTTGGAGCCTTACTCCAACTGCCATATTTATCCCACCTGCGACACCGACTACTGCTATCTGCAATTCTCCGGCGAGCACGCCGCCGATTTTGCCGCATATACAAACCTTATTTATTCCTATGAAGGGGTTTACGAGGAGCTTTTCGCGTGCCTGGAACGTACGGATAAGCACGATGTGCATTTTGTTCCGCTTTTGTTTAAGCTTTATTCCTTTTTCGGCGCCCAAAAAAGCCGCTACGCCGAGGAAAAACCCAAAAACAGATATGTAAAAATGGCACTGGACAACATTAATTACTCCGGAAATGACCCGGATTATTCGTTTGAGGTGTTGGCGCACGCCATGAATATTACGCCGAAATATCTTTCGCGGCTTTTCAAAAAGGAGCTTGGCGTAAGTATGCAGGAGTATTTAAAAGCCCGCCGCCTTTCCATGGGATACGAACTTTTGCTGCAGGGCTATAAGGTGAAAGATGCCGCGGAGAAATGCGGCATAAGGCACGTTAATAATTTTTCGCAAATGTTTTTCCTCCGCTACGGTATGCGCCCGAGCGATGTGAAAACGAGCGAAGTAAAGCCAAGCGAGGATAAATAAATATGCGGAGGATAAATTCCACGGCCGCGCCGTTTTCAGACATATTATGCCCCACTGCCCGACAGCTACCTTTAGACAAGTGGCCGAAGCGCCGCTTATCAGGGGCGGTAAGATAATAGATATTTTGCGAAATTGGGTAGTCCTGTAACTTACACCCACTAGCGCGCTTCACAATGCAAAAGCCCGATGCAACACTGATAAGTTGCATCGGGCTTAATTATTAGCTTACCGACTGTTTTTCTATCTACCTAAAATTACTTTTCGATTGTAATTGTTTGGGTTGCGCCGTCCCAGGTTACTTCGTAGCCGAACTGCTCGGAAAGGAAGCGAAGCGGCACGAAGGTACGCGAATCTTTAATTCTGGGCTCGGACTCCAAGGTATAAACCAGATTACCGAGAGCCGGAGAAGCAACCTTTACAAGGTTGTTTCTTATTTGAAGAAGAATGGAAAGTCCGTCCTTCGTAACTGTGATGGACTGATTTTTGTCCTCCCAAGTGATTTCTGCGCCCATTTCCTCCAAAAGTCCTCTTAAGGGAATCAATGTTCTTCCTGCGCTTGTGATATAGGGAGCGGTATCAATCGTCTTAACGGTTTCTTTGCCGCCTCTCATAATCTTAATCTCGTTGGAGCCAATCTGCATTACATACTTGCCTGCTCCGCCCGCAGCATCACGCTGTTCCTTGTTCTGAAGGAAGTCAATCTCGCCGCAGGAAACGCGCTTTGACGCAAACTTTGTAATTTCAAATTCCACGTAGCGTGCCGTTACAGGCTCATCCAAGAGAAGGGTCTTTTTACCGGTTGTTCTCTCCGCGAAGCTGTAATCGTGATAATACTCCGTCATATCCGCATCGTTCTCACCGACCCAAACGTTAAACTTCTCCCAGAAGCCGTGAAGGTCGGCCGAGTTACGGGGTGTAATTGCAATTGCGCTGAAGGTATAAACCTTACCGAGATCAACTCTCAAAATAACGGGATCGTTTGTCAGGAGCTCCGTTGTCTGCCAGAAACCGCCTCCGTTATCGAATACACACTTAGCTGTGCAACTACCCCAAACGGGAAGCTCGTTTTCTGCCTTGAATCCCGATTTATCAATGGGCTTAAGGATTGTTTCGTCCATCTTCTCCATAAACTCCGCTATGGGGAAAACAGGCTCTGTTTCTGTACCCTTCTTGAAGTAAAGCTCCGCAATTGTTCCGTAGCCGCTTATAGAGTCGGTTACGATGAACTGCATTTTCTTTGCCTCAAAGGCACAGCCGAATTCGATGGCCGATCTTTCCGCAGAGCTTATTGTATCTGCCGCAACCTTCACAAGCTCGCCGTCATCTGTATCAGCGGCGTAAAGCTCATAAGCTACCGGGCGACCGGTTGAGCTGTCCGTTCTGTTATACAGTGTAAATCCGGAAATTGCCTTCTTCTCAGGAAGAGTTATGTCGATTATATAGGGAGGATTGTCGTGACCCGTTACGGTTGAACCCTCGAATGTGTAGCTTGAATGCCAATAGGTTTTAACATTTTCGTCAAACGCCTTTTCTATAGCACCGTAGTTAATGTATGAGTTAACTTTGAACTTCCAGCCCTTTGTGGAATACATACCTTCCTCAACGCTTGAAAGCTCAGGCCCCAAGTCCTCCTTCGGGAAGTTAATTGCGCCGGAAATAAGGTCAAGCTCACGACAGACTCCGTATTTACCAACAGACTCGGTTATGTCGATTGTTACCTTTTTAACCTTAAGCTCCTTGCCAAAGGGAAGAACAATGGGAGTTGTTGCCTCCTGTGTGCTTTCAATTGTTCCGACCTTGTCACCCTTGCCCTTACCGTCAGATGATACATAAACATCTGCCTTAAGCCAACGTCCGTTAGCGCTATCCAATCTGGGATAGTACAAAAGGCCTGTTGAGTTTTCTGCCTTGGGAAGTGTGATTTCGATTAAGAAAGGATTCTCGTCATGGCTTGTTATCTTGTCGCCCTCATTTTCATACTTTGAATGCCAGTAGGTCTTCAAGACACCGTCAATCATTTCAGATGCGCGAGCCCAGCTCATTTCGCTGTTAGCTGTGATCTGCCATGTTGTTTTATCAAGCTTCTTAAGGTCGTTTATGAACTTTTCGTATCTTACCTCATAGGTTTCCTCTGCGGCCGCACCTGTAGATGAATCCGCCTTAACCGCATCGCCCAAAAGGTCGATCTCGGAGCAGGATCCGTAGCTGCCTCTTGATTCATTAATAACAACCGTGATCTTCTTAGCCTTAAGCTTTTTGCCGAAATCAAGTGTTATCGGGTCTGCCGACTCACCGTCGGATGTAATTGTTCCGACCTTGTCACCCTTGTTTTTACCGTCTGCCGATACATAGACATCTGCGCTCTTCCAACGGCCGGCCGGATTGTCCTGTCTGGGAGTGTACATAAAGCCCATTGCCTCCGCAACCTCGGGAAGAGTTACCTCAACGGTGAAGGGGCACTCGTCATGGCTTGTTACCGTGCCATCTTCTTCCTCGTATCCCGAGTGCCAGTAGGTTTTAACGTTGTCGTCAAGCACCTTTTCAATGTGACCCCAGCTGATTTCGCTGTTTACTGTTGCTGTCCAGCCCTTTTTGCTGAGCTTGCCGGCGGAAGCTGAAGTGCTTGCCGACGAGTCTGTCTTGGAGGAGGAGGTGCTGCTTGATGCGGAATCATTCTTTTCGGTAAGCGTTGCGCCGGAGCCGTTTGTGCTTCCCGTTCCGCCGGTTAAGAAGTTAATCTCCGCCGCCGTACCGTAATTGCTGATAGACTCGATGTATTCAATTTTAATTGCCTTCATTTCCACGTCGCCCCAGGATGCCTTGGATACGGGGCGTTTATCGTCAACCACGGGAAGATAATCGAAGCTGCCTGTAAAAATCTGCTTAAAGCTTTTTCCGTCAGTTGATGCATAAATGTTGTACTTTGTTACAATACCTGTGCCGTTACCCTGTCTGGGTGTGTACTTCCAGCCGGAAATTTTCATTACCTTACCAAAGTCAACAGTTATGTAGAAGGGACACTCGTCATGGCTTTTTACCGTGCCGTCCTCAGCTGTGTACTTCGAATGCCAGTGTGTATTGGGATCACCGTCAAAAGCCCTCGCCGCTGTGTTTGAAATATCACTCGATACGGTTATTTCCCATGACGGGTCAGTCGAAAGCTCTTTTTCCGCCGCATAAACGACAGTAACGGAAAGGAGCATTAAAACTGCAAGCATTAATGAAATTATTTTCTTCATGTTTTCCATCCTCCTTAACCCATAATACCCAGTGCGGCCGATACCGCAGAGTCAGAAATTGTTTCATAGGAAATTACATAAGCGCCGTTACCAAGGCTCTTATAAGATATATCGAACGCTTCCGCCGCGTAGGTAAGCGGAACATAGATTATACCGTCCACAACCGTAATAGGAGCGGAAAGGTAACGAAGTTCACCGTTTACTCTTACCTCAGCTGAGCCTAAAACATTGTAAGTCCAAACGTAATTTATTATGTCGGCATAGCGATCCTCCGGATCTTCCAAAGAAATGTCAAGGTCGTGGCGCGCAAGGAATAAAATGTTATCCTCTGCATCATATCTTACCTTTGAAAGACCGAAGCCCAAAAGCTCTTCATAGGTATCTGCCGGAACGTACAGTGTGCCGTTTGCCTC
>CAZITC010000122.1:0-4572 GCA_964542085.1 uncultured Ruminococcus sp.
TTTTTGCCCGAGGTGACAGGCGCCTTTCCCGCGTTATTGAGCTTGCGGTTAAGAAGGGTTGTAAATTCGATGGATGGGACGAATATTTCAGTCCCGAAAAGTGGGACGAGGCCTTTGCAGAGGCCGGCTTGGATGCCGCCTTTTACCGCCGCGAGCGAAGATACGATGAAATTTTACCCTGGGACAAGATTGATATCGGCGTAACCAAGGAATTTTTAATGCGTGAAAACGAAAAGGCAAAGAAAGCTGTTGTTACGCCCAATTGCCGTGAAAAATGCTCCGGCTGCGGAGCAAGCTCATTTAAGGGAGGTGTGTGCTATGAGAATGTGGCTGAGGTATGAAAAAGGCGAGGAAGCAAAGTATATTTCCCACTTGGACTTTCTTCGCGCCATAACCCGCACCATGCGCCGAGCGGAAATTCCCGTTAAGTATTCCGAAGGCTTCAACCCCCATATGAAACTCAGTTTTGCCCTGGCACTTCCCTTAGGCACCACCAGCATAACCGAGCTTATGGAATTAGAGCTTGAAGTCGATGCCGACCCGGCCGATATTATGCAAAAGCTTAACGCCGCCTCGCTTATGGGTATTCGCTTTATTGAGGCCGGAATTTCGCCGGACAAAACGCTTTTCAAGCGCATTGCCTTTGCAAAGTACCGTGTAACGCTTGACGGCAGCCTAACCGAGGAACAGCTTGCCGATTTTTTGGGCAGAAGCGAAATTGTTACTATGAAAAAAACAAAAAGCGGCACTAAACTGACGGACATTAAGGGTGACATTGCCTCTATCCGCATGGTGGAAAATCACTTAGAAATGGTGCTTGCTGCCGGAAACGATGCAAATCTTAAGCCGGAAACGGTTGTTTCGGCCATGGCCGAGCTTATTCCCGACGCAAATATTTCAGACTACGACTCCGTTCGCGTGGGCATACTGGATAAAAACGGAGCTTACATTTAATACGGGGTGATTTTTTATGGAATTAAAAGAAATTGAACAGCTTAGAGAAGCGCTTCGCCGTCACAGCTATCTTTATTATGTGAAGGACGACCCGGAGATTTCCGACTATGAGTATGATATGCTGATGCGGCAGCTTATCGAGGCGGAGCTTGCCTCAGGACTACCTGTTCCTCCGGACTCCCCCTCCGTTCGCGTAGGTGGAAGTGCGGCATCTACCTTTGCCAAGGTGGAGCACGAGGTACCTCTTTTAAGCCTGAACGACGTTTTTTCCTTTGAGGAACTTGCGGATTTTGATCGACGTATTAAAGCGGAATATCCCGCGGCGGAATACGATGTTGAGCTTAAAATCGACGGGCTTTCCGTTTCGCTCGAATATAAGGACGGCGTGTTTTTCCGCGGTGCCACCAGGGGCGACGGTCTAATCGGTGAGGATGTGACGGAAAACCTGCGCACGGTGGGTGCAATTCCCTTAAGACTGGCAGAGCCTGTAACACTTACCGTTCGCGGTGAGGTTTATATGCCGCGCAAAAGCTTTTTCGCTGAAAATGCACGCCGTGAGGATGAGGGTGAGCCGCTTTTCAAAAATCCGCGTAACGCGGCGGCCGGCTCACTGCGTCAGCTGGACCCGAAAATCACCGCCTCACGCGGACTTGATATTTTAATCTTCAACCTTCAAAAATGTGAAGAGAAAAGCTTTGCCACGCATACCGAGTCGCTGGACTTTTTGGAGTCTATGGGCTTTAAGGTTGTGCCGGTGCGCCCGGTGTGCAAGGATATTTCCTCCGCCATTTCTGAAATTGAAAAAATCGGACGGGGGGACTATCATCTTGATTTTGATATCGACGGCGCCGTTATCAAGGTAAATGACCTTTCCCTTCGTGAAAAGCTTGGCGCAACTGCAAAGGCACCGCGCTGGGCGGCGGCCTACAAGTATCCGCCGGAGCGCAAGGAAACGCGTCTTTTGGATATTGAAATCCAGGTGGGCCGTACCGGCGTGCTTACCCCCAATGCCGTCATGGAGCCTGTTTTCATCGGCGGAACAACCGTTTCGCGCGCAACGCTTCACAATATTGATTTTATTACAAAGAAGGATATAAAAATCGGTGATACGGTGCTTCTGCAAAAGGCAGGCGAAATTATCCCGGAAATCATCGGCCCGGTTACAGAAAAGCGCAACGGCTCCGAACGAACATTTTCCATGCCGGCGCACTGCCCCGTTTGCGGTGCCGCCGCCGCCCGAACAGAGGGCGAGGCCGCCGTTCGCTGTACCAGCTCCGAATGTCCGGCACAGCTTCAGCGCTCACTGGAGCACTTTGTTTCACGCGATGCCATGGATATAACCGGCTTAGGGCCGGCAATAATCGCCCAAATGATTGAGCGGGGACTTATTTCATCCTCTGCCGACCTTTATACCCTTAAAAAAGAGGATATTGCCGCCCTTGACAAGATGGGCGAAAAATCTGCCGATAATATGCTTTCGGCACTGGGAGCCTCCAAGGAGCGGGGACTTGAAAATCTAATTTATGCTCTCGGCATAAGGCAGGTCGGCCTGGCCGCGGCAAAAAGCCTGGCCGCACACTTCAAGTCACTTTCCTCCTTCATGGCGGCCAATATTGATGAGCTTTCACTTTTGGATGACGTTGGGCCGGTTACGGCCAAAAGCATTACGGAATATTTTGCCGACGAGAAAAACATGGAAAATGTAGAAAGGCTTATTTCATTATCACTTAACACTGTTTTCAAAGACACAGGTATTGATAGCAGCTTGTCCGGCCTTAGCTTTGTTTTAACCGGCACCCTTTCATCCTTCAGTAGGGATGCCGCTTCCGATGAAATTACCAAGCGCGGCGGCAAGGTAACCGGCTCGGTTTCCAAGAAAACCTCCTACGTTGTTGCCGGTGTCGAGGCCGGCAGTAAATTAGACAAGGCAAACGCCCTTGGCATTAGTGTTCTTTCGGAGGATGAGTTTAAGGCTATGCTGGGCATTTAGGCATAATAAAAAAAGAACGCGGGCTAAAATAGCCCGCGTTCTTTTTAATCAATTTCAATCAAGCCGTAATTTTTATCATTCCTTTTATAAACAAGATTGGTTTCGTTCGTTTCCGAATTCTTAAACAGGAAAAAGCTGTGTCCAAGCAAATTCATTTGAAGTATGGCCTCCTCGGCGCTCATCGGCTTTAAATAAATGTGCTTGTTGCGCAAGATGTTAAACTCAGACTCCTCATCCGCGGCAACCTCCGCCTCAAAATTGGACGGGTCAAACGCATCTGCACGAAGCCTTTTTTCAAGGCGCGTTTTGTTCTTTCTTATTTGCCGCTCAATAACGGTAACGATTTTATCAATTGCCGTAAATGCATCTCCATCTCTCTCCTCCGCTCGGTACATCATACCGTCCGAAAAGACCGTAACCTCCATAACAATACGGTCACCCTTTTCGCCGGTAATGGTAACCCTTGCTTCGGCCTCGTCACCAAAAAACTTATCCAGCTTGGAAAGCTTTTTTTCGATGAGCTCCTTGAGCCGCTTTTCAACCTCTGTTCTTCTGCCGCTGATAATAACCTTCATGTAAACAGCCCCTTTCTTTTCAGGCACCTTGTTTCCAGTGCCTATTATCATTATACATTATTTGCACAAAAAATGCAAGATTTTTTTGCCGTTTTCATAAAAATTTAACAAATGCGGTATCTCAGTACACCAACCTTACCGAATCCGGGCCCTCTAAATGCCTTTTTATTACAATATAACCTCTGCGAACTATTCCGTCCTCATTACAATACAAAAACGGAAATATACGACATTCATCCACATCCAGATTAAATATTACGCCACCTGTACATCTCACACCTACAGACTGACTTTGCCGCTCTTCAACGCTTCCGTCGGCATTTGTTATGTAAGCAACACACCAATATGTTCCGCTGTCATAAACCCTTGCGGAAGCCACGTGATATTTTATATCCGTTGCTCCCCAAATAGCCTCTCCGTTATGATACCACTGATAGTTGCACGGTCTGCCGCTTGCCGTAAATGAGGAGCTTGTTGTTTTGTTGTCCTTAACATAAGCGCCTTACTGTTTTCAATGGCAAAACCTGATCTGTTTGTGTGCGAGGCGCTTATTTTAACCTAAAATTCGCCCTCGGCCGTGCACGTCAAATAAAAATCGGCCACAACCATTAAAGGCCCGTACAGCGGCACCTTAAAACTTCCGAGCTTAACCGACTCTTCAACCCCTACTTCCCCAATGTAGGAAAGCTCCGCCGTCACGGCTGTTTCACAAATCAGCTTCACCGACGGGGTCGTGCTTTCTTTCATCAAAATGTCGTAAATAATGTCCGCATCTATCCCTACGGTGCCGCTCACCTCTGATCCTTAAAGGAAATATCGCCATCAAAAAGGTTGCCTCTTCCGCTTTCCTCAATTTCAAAAAGCAACAAATTTTCCGTTCCTTTTCCGATGCCGGGAACAGCTGTAACACCGGGAGCACTGCTTCCGGGCACGTAATCTTTATTTGAAACGGTAACACAGCCAGAAATGTCAATTTCCGAAAAAATCTCGTCCAGCTTCGGAGCGACCGTTTCAAGCGTTACCTTATCACAGTTGTGCTCTATCCACTCAACC
>CAZITC010000123.1:0-4569 GCA_964542085.1 uncultured Ruminococcus sp.
GTGCTTGTTACGCCGTAACGCAAACTAAGATTTAAACGCCCGGGCAAGCCGGGCGTTTTTGGAAGGAGAAAGCCGATGCTGAAGGTTAAATATGCCGACTACATGATAAAAGAGGATGAAATCAGGCGCATCAACCGGCCGAACGGCAGCGGTGACATGCTGTTTTTGCATTTTCCGCGGCCGATGCACATTAAAACCGCCGAGGTTGAAACCGTGACGGAGAAAAACGCGTGCATCCTTTTCGCTCCGGACGATATGCACTATTTTTACGGCGCACCGGAGTTTGTGAACAGCTATGTTCATTTCGAGGGAGAGGACGAAGCGCTCGCGGCTATCCCCCACGGGAGGCTTCTTTATCCGGGCAATATCGCGCGGATAGAGGAGATAATGCGCAAAATTCGGGATGAACTTATTTCGCCGGACGAATATTCAGACCGTGCTTCCGACCTGTATTTGAAGGAGCTTTTGCTCATGCTTGCCAGAGGGCTTACGTCACCGGCGGACGACCCGCTTTACGAGCTGCTTTCACGGGTGAGGGCGAAAATGCTTTCGGAGCCAAGCAAAAATTATTCCTCCGCACAGCTGGCGGAGGAGTGCTATTTGAGCAGAACACAGTTTTTTGAGCATTACAGGCGTTTTTTTGCCTCCACGCCCAAGCGCGATATGCTGAAAATGAAAATGGAAAAGGCGCGTATTCTTCTGTCGGACAGCTCCAAGACCGTTGCGGATGTGGCAGAGTCGGTGGGCTTTGCCTCGGTGGAGCATTTCACGCGGTATTACAAGGCGTATTTTTCGCACTCGCCCCGGACGAAACATCAATAAATCCGAAATATTGTTCATTGAAATGTACTTCCTTTTTTATTATAATGTATGTAAGTCCGCAGGCGGCGGATAACGGATATTTTTACTGCAAACACCCAAACATTCAAATAAAAAGGAGAGAAATTTATGTACAGACCGGAGCATCCTAACCCGCAATTTAAAAGAGAGGACTGGCTTAACCTAAACGGTACCTGGAATTTTGACTTCGATTTCGGCAAAAGCGCAAGGGAGCGCCGCTTTTTTGAGGGTCACCTTGAAAAGAAAATTGAGGTGCCCTTCTGCCCGGAAAGTCCGCTTTCCGGAATCGGCTATAAGGATTTTATGAACGCGGTGCTTTACGAGCGAAGTTTCACCGTTCCCGAAGAATGGCAAAAAAGCGGACGCACCTTCATTCATTTCGGCGCGGTGGATTATTATTCCGAGGTTTTCGTTAATGCAAAATTCGCCGGCGCACACCGCGGCGGCTATACCTCATTCCGTTTTGACATAACCGACCTTCTGCACGAGGGCGAAAATACCGTTCACGTTTACGCGGAGGATGACACGCGAAGCCTTACGGTGCCGCGCGGCAAGCAGTCGGAAACCTACAATTCCATAGGCTGTGATTACACAAGAACAACGGGCATTTGGCAAACGGTTTATCTGGAGCACACGCCCGACGATTACGTTGTAAGCTTAAAGCTTTTCCCGGATTTCGACAACAGCGCCTTAGCCTTCGAGGTTAAAACAAATTCGGAGGGCCGGCTGAGTGTTAAAACAAGCTTTGACGGCAAGCCCACTGGCGAGGCCGAGGTAAAAACGACGGGCTTTTGCCGCGGCGAGATAAAGCTTACCGAAAGCCATCCCTGGGAGATAGGAAAGGGCGGACTTTACGACCTTGAAATTTGTTTTGGAGAGGACACGGTGAAAAGCTATTTCGGACTTGTTTCGGCGCGTCTTTCCGGCAAGAAATTCATGCTCAATAACGAGTGCGTGTTCCAGCGCACCGTATTAGACCAGGGCTTTTACCCTGACGGAATTTACACCGCCCCGACAGAGGAGGCGCTTGTTCGCGATATTGTTCTTTCGCAGGAGGCAGGCTTTAACGGCGCACGACTTCATGAAAAGGTGTTCGAGCCGCTGTTTTTGTACCATGCCGACCGCTTGGGCTACATTGTGTGGGGCGAATATCCCAATTGGGGCTTTGACCATACCGATAAGACGAATTTTTACTCCTTTGCATCGGAGTGGCAGGAGGCTGTGGAGCGTGACTTTAACCACCCGTCCATAGTCGGCTGGTGCCCCTTCAACGAAACCTGGAGCCGCGGCGGACAGATTCGTTCGGCTGAGCTTCAGAGTGCGATATATCGCTTAACCAAGCTTTCGGACCCGGTGCGACCCGTTATAGATACAAGCGGATTGGTGCATTGTCAGGATACCGATATTCACGATGTTCACGATTACACTCAGGACCCCGAGGAGTTTAAAAGCCACTATAAGGATCTTTCCGAGGGCAAGGTGTATAATGTGCACGACGGCGAGAATTATCACGGCGGGCCGATGTTTGTATCGGAGTACGGCGGAATAGGCTTGAAAACCGAGGGCGGCTGGAGCTACGGCGAAGCGCCGAAGGATGCCGAGGCGCTTATGGAGCGCTATAAGGGGCTTACCGGTGCGCTTTTGGATAATCCTGATATTATGGGCTTTTGCTACACTCAGCTTTACGATATTGAGCAGGAGGTAAACGGCCTTTACACCTACGAAAGACAGCCGAAGGTGGATATTGACAGAATACGCAAAATAAACACACGTCAAGCCGCAATCGAAAAAATATAAAAAAACTATTGACAAATCAATTTTCATGTGATAAACTAACCTAAACCGATGATCAAGAATAGTAGCCACGGTATAATGCCTTTTAAGAGAGTCGCAGGCGGTGTGATTGCGGCAGGGCGGGCCTTTGGTGAATGGACTTGTGAGGGCAAACCCAAAGCTTTTTCGGCGAGTAGGGGCGACGGAGGCCAACCGTATAAATCGGCAGGCATATGTTGGTATGCCGTGAGGTGCATTCTTCGGAATGAATTTGGGTGGCAACGCAGGAGCTTTATTCACTCTTGTCCCAAGTAATTGGGACAAGAGTGTTTTTTTTTCAAAACCGGTGCACAGGCTTTGAAACGGGCGAACACTCCTCACGGGCAGAAAAATTATTTTTTGAAAGCGGGGATTTATTATGAAAAAGATGAAAAAAATGTTGGCATTGGCACTTACACTGGTAATGGGCACGGCGCTTGCCGCTTGCGATGGGTCATCGGGGGATGAAAAGGAGGATGCGCTTCACGTAAGCGTAATCCAGTACGTAAGCCATCCTTCACTGGACAACTGCTATGAGGGTATTTCTAAAGCGCTGACCGACCGCTTCGGTGACGGCATTGTCATTGACAGGCAGATTGGCTCCGACTCGTCGGCAGATGCGGACTGTCAGACCTACGCCGGCCAGGCTTCGGCTAAAAACGCGGATATGATTGTTGCCATTGCAACCCCGGCGGCGCAATCCGCCTTCGCCGCGGCAGAGGATAAGGACATTCCGGTTGTGTTCTGCTCCGTATCCGACCCGGTGGGAGCGGGAATTGTTCAAAGCATGGAAAAGCCGGGCTACAACTGCACCGGCACCGCGGATATATTGGACATGGCATCTCAGGTTAAGCTGATACGCGCGCTTCAGCCGGAGGCAAAGAAAATCGGTGTGCTTTACACAACGAGTGAGGCAAACTCCATTGCTCAGCTTGCCCTTCTTACCGAGGCGGCTGAAAATGAGGGTATGCAGGTAATTTCTAAGGGTATTCAGACCGATGCGGATATTCCGGCGGCGGCCGCGGCTCTCTGCGCCGAGGTGGACTGCGTGAACAACTTCACCGATAATAAGGTAGTAAACAACCTGGCGGTGCTCATTTCTGCGGCAAACGATGCCGGTATTCCGGTTTACGGCTCGGAAATTGAGCAGGTTAAAAACGGCTGTCTTGCTTCCATGAGCATTGACTACGTTGCTCTGGGCTATGTTACCGGCGAAATGGCGGCAGATGCTTTGGAGGGTGCTTCCCTTGCGGATATGGCGGTTAAAACCACGTCGGAGGCAACGCCCGTGGTTAATACGGAGGTTTTGGCTTCATTTAATATGACCCTTCCGGAAAGCTTTGCCGATGCCGAACAGGTTGTAACAAATAAGTAATTATGGGCTCTGCCGCGCTTGCCGCGGCAGAGCGTAAAATAAATTAAGGAGAAAACAAAAAATGTCTGTATTTACAGGGGCACTTGACGTAATTTTGCAGGACGGATTTATGTATGCTCTGCTTGCAATGGGCTATTACGTTTCCTATTCTATATTGGACTTTCCTGACCTTACTGCCGAGGGCACCTTCCTCTCCGGCGGTGTCACCTTCGGGCTGTTGGTTAAAATGGGTGTAAATCCCTATCTTGCGCTTCTTGCGGCGTTCATCGTGGGCTTTGCCTTCGGATCGGTTACGGGTGCGCTTCACGTAAAATTAAAAATCCGTCCGCTTCTTTGCGGCATACTTGTTTCAACCGCGCTTATTTCCGTAAACCTGGTTGCGACCGTTGTCGGTATGGGCGGCAGCGCGGCCGGTGAGGGCGCGCTTTCCACAATTGATTTGGGTCGTGAGGTGCCCACGGTTACAAGAACGCTTCCGGCAACGCTTCTGCCGACGGATTTTGCCGGCTTCAATTTAAGAAAGCTGGTTACGTTTTTTGTAA
>CAZITC010000124.1:0-4563 GCA_964542085.1 uncultured Ruminococcus sp.
GAATTGTTCCACCGGGGGTTTCATAAACACCACGTGACTTCATGCCGACAAGACGATCCTCAACAATATCAACCAGACCTATTCCGTTCTCTCCTCCGATTTTGTTAAGCTTTTCGACCAATGCAACGGGAGCGAGCTTTTCGCCGTCAACGGCAACGGGGTTACCTTCTTCAAAGTCAATTGTAATATAAGTGGGCTCATCGGGTGCCTTCGTGGGAGGTGTAGTCAGCTTTAAAAGGCTGTCGTACTGAGGCATGTTTGCCGGATCCTCAAGATCCATTCCCTCATGGCTGATGTGCCAAATGTTTCTGTCGCGCGAATACAGGTCGCTCTTGGTCATGGGCACCTCAATATTGTGAGCGGCCGCATAATCAATTGCATCCTCACGGGACTTAATATCCCATATACGCCAAGGAGCGATGATTTTCATTTCGGGAGCAAGTGCCTTTATTGCAAGCTCAAAGCGCACCTGGTCATTACCCTTACCGGTTGCACCGTGGCAAATTGCAACAGCACCTTCCTTTTTAGCAATTTCAACCAATCTTTTTGCGATGATGGGGCGTGCGTGCGATGTACCCAAAAGGTACTTGCCTTCGTAAACCGCGCCGGCCTTGATTGTGGGATAAATGTAGTCACGAACATATTCCTCCCTCAAATCCTCAAGGTAAAGCTTTAAGGCACCGCTTTTTAATGCACGCTCCTCAAGACCTTCGGTTTCCTTACCCTGGCCGACATCTGCGCATACACAGATAACATCATATCCGTAATTTTCCTTAAGCCATGTGATGATTATTGACGTATCCAGACCGCCCGAATACGCAAGAACAACTTTTTCTTTTTCCATATTGCAATTCCTCCTAAATATGTGTTATAATAACATTATACATATTTTAAAGCATAAATCAAGTGTTTTATGCAAAAAAATTCAAAAAAATTGATTTTATGCAATATTGTGCATATAAAATCAATGAAAACCCAGTAATGTTTGTATAAATATTCACAGAGGTGCATTAAAGAGGGTGAAATGAATGAGAATACTCGGTATTGATCCGGGAATTGCAATCATCGGAACGGGAATTGTGGATTATGAGGCAAATAAATTTAAGGCGGTTTATTATGATGCCGTTACCACAAAAGCCCACACGCCGATTGAGGAAAGAATAGAAAAGGTTTATGACGATTTATCGGCGCTGATGGATGCCTATAAGCCGGATGCGGTGTCAATGGAGGAGCTTTTTTTTAACAACAATGCGAAAACGGCTTTTGCCATCGGCCAAGCAAGAGGTGTTGCGCTTTTGGCGGCCGCAAAAAAGAACATTCCCATTTTTTCATACACTCCGCTACAGGTAAAGCAAGCGGTAACCGGCTACGGAAGGGCTGATAAAAACCAGGTACAACAAATGGTAAAAAGCTTTCTTAATTTAAGAGCCGTGCCGAAGCCGGACGATGTGGCAGATGCCTTGGCGATGGCAATCTGTCACGCACATTCCTACAGATATAATTCTATTTTGGACAAGTACAATTAAAGCGGGGAGGAAGAAAAGTGATTTCGTTTGTTCACGGAACGGTTGCACATAAGGGTGTTAATTTCGTTGTTATTGATGTGGGTGGCATCGGATTAAAGCTATCGGTGCCCATGCGCAATGCAGAGCTTTCCAAGGTCGGAGAGGATGTGTTTTTTAACACGTATTTCAGTGTTAAGGAGGACTCGATGGAGCTTTACGGCTTTTCATCGGAAAAGGATTTGGAAATGTTCAACCTTTTAATCGGGGTTAACGGCGTAGGCCCCAAGGCAGCTTTGAGCCTGCTTTCATCCTTCACGGCGGAGGCGCTTTCCGCCGCGATGATTAAGTCGGATTCAAAGACCATTGCCTCGGCACAGGGAATAGGCGCAAAAACAGCACAGCGAATTATTTTGGAGCTGGCAGATAAGGTTACGGCATATTCGACCGAAGAGGCATCGGTGGCTCAGGAAACGGGCAGTAGTGCAAATGAGGCAGTAAGTGCGCTTATGGCGCTGGGTTATTCTGCGGCGGAGGCATCGGAGGCGGTTAAAAAGGCCGGTAAATGCGACAGTGTGGAAAGCACCGTTAAGGCGGCACTTATTTCGTTGATGAGGTGATGAAAAATGGATTTTGAAGAAAGACTTGTGGCATCGGAAATGACAGGCAACGATGCCGATATTGAAACTGGTTTAAGGCCACGAAGCTTGGATGAATATGTGGGTCAGGAAAAAGCAAGGGAAAACCTTTCTATATATATCGAAGCGGCAAGGCGCAGAAATGAGGCGCTGGACCATGTGCTTCTTTACGGTCCTCCCGGCCTTGGAAAAACAACCCTTGCCGGCATAATTTCTAATGAGCTGGGCGTTAATATGAGAATAACCTCCGGCCCGGCCATTGAAAAGCCGGGTGACCTTGCGGCCATACTTACAAATCTTTCGGAGCACGATGTGCTTTTTATTGATGAAATTCACAGGCTCAGCAAAAGCGTTGAGGAAGTGCTTTATCCTGCAATGGAGGATTACGCGATTGATATTATCATTGGAAAAGGCCCATCCGCTCGCTCAATAAGGCTGGATCTTCCAAGCTTTACATTAATCGGAGCAACAACAAAGGCCGGCAGGCTTACCTCGCCCCTGCGTGACCGTTTTGGCGTACAGCTTAAGCTGGAACTTTACAATCCGTCGGAACTTAAACAAATTGTAATGCGCTCAGCCTCAATCCTTAAAATCGGAATTTCGGATGAGGGCGCCGCGGAAATTGCATCACGCTCCCGCGGAACGCCGCGAATTGCCAACAGGCTGTTAAAGCGCGTGCGTGACTTTGCCGAGGTTAAGGGAAACGGTGAAATTACAAAGGAAATTGCAGATATTGCCCTAAGCCGCCTGGAAATTGATAAAATAGGGCTGGATGCGGTTGATAAAAGAATGGTGACCTCCATAATCAACATATTCGGCGGCGGCCCCGTGGGCTTGGATACGCTTGCGGCCACCATAAGTGAGGACGCAAATACAATTGAGGATGTTTATGAGCCTTATTTGTTACAACTTGGATTTTTAAACAGAACACCGCGCGGAAGGGTGGTTACCCGTCTTGCCTATGAGCATTTCGGAATACCCTTTGCCGGAGAGGATTAAGTTATAAAAACAAACGGTCTTGCATAGGTTAAAGCAAGACCGTTTATTTTTGAGGGAGGCTTATTTATGTGCAAAAGAATTTTTCAGTGTCCGATTGCGGCGGGAGTGATGACGGCTTTGACTGTTCTCGGTATTTTATCCGGAGTTATGCTTTCTGTGAGGACTGACTTTTCTCTTGGTAGCGTAAGCCTTACAAGCAATGTGTGGCTTGTGTTTTGGAACGGCTTTTTATCCGGCACTGCTGTAATTGCGGCGATTGCCCTTGGGTCGATGCATGTTTTATTGGCGCCGGTTATATTCACCGCCGTTTTTTCAAAAGGGCTATTTTACGGCTTTTCATCGGGAGTGCTGGTTAAGGAATACGGTCTGTGCGGCCTTTTCAAGGCAACTGTCGGCATGGGGGTGTATAATTTTATTTTTATGTTTATTTTGCTTTTGTATTCGTCGTTGGCGCTTACAAAGTCGGTGGAGTGCTTTTTAAACAGGAAAAACTATGCCTTTCGTTACCGAAGCACCAAGAGCTTTTTGCTTTATACGCTGACGGCTCTTGCGCTTTCTGCTTTGCTTGCCGCCGCAGAGGGAATAATCGGAGCATCGGAATTTATTTTATGAAGTGAAATCAACTATTTCGCTGTAGGAAAGGCCGTTTTGAAGTGCAAGATTTAATCCGCGCGAGATTACGGTGCAAGCACGGCTGATGATTGCGTCAATATTTTTCGGGGTAACCATAATGCTTTCGCCGTACGGCTGTAAAGCAGAAGGCTGTACGGCCGACAAATCACATACGGTGGGTATGCCGAGAGCAATGACGGGCACGTTAAGGGTTTCGTGATTTAAGGCGTTGCGGCGGTTGTGTACACCGCTTCCGGGGCTGATGCCGGTGTCGGAAAGCTGAATAGTTGTTCCCAAGTTTGCAACGTCGCCTGCGGCAAGCGCATCCACGGCAATGATAATATCCGGCTTAACTTTTTCACAAACAGCAGAAAAAATCTCCGCGCTTTCCATGCCGGTTATGCCTAAAACACCGGGGGCAAGTGCGCAAACCGGGCGAAGGTCAACAAGGCCTTCGCTCGCTTTTTTAATATGGCGGGTAATAATAAGCTCGGACAAAACCCTTGGGCCGACACAGTCCGGTGTAACAGCGCTGTTCCCGAGGCCGGCAACAAGCACAAGGGGCGTGCTTTCGGTTTTGGGCAAAAGTTTTTTTAATTCATTGGCTAAGGCCTTTGAAAGATCCTCGGTAAAAAGGCCGGAGGATATGTGCTCCGAATGAAGTGTTATATAGCTTCCGACAGGCTTTTTTATTTTTTCTGCCGCAGCTCCTGTTTTTACTGTTACCCTGGTTACGCTGTGAGTGCTCTCTTTTTCCGTTTCCGAAAAAATACCGTCAATTTTTTCGACACGATTTTTCTTAAGAGTCAGGT
>CAZITC010000125.1:0-4533 GCA_964542085.1 uncultured Ruminococcus sp.
TCACCACTCCGCTTTTCGGCTTTGCTTCCGCTGCATCCTTCTTTGTTGCGCAAAACCTGGGTGCCGGCAAGCTTGACCGCGTAATTGAGGGAGTGCGAAAAACAAACCTTCTTGCAACGGGCGTAAACTGCGTTTTATTTATAATTTCAATATTCACGCTTCGCCCAATGTTAAGCTTTATTCTCAAGGGCGAGCAATTCGCTGTTGAAGCCGGTATGCTTTATCTTATAATCCGCTGTATTTCCATGTTCATTCTTACCTTTGCCGCGGTATACAAAAACGTGCTTAACGGGCTTGGCTGTCCGTTTTTCCCCACAATTTCCGGCTTTTTGGAAATTGCCGCAAGATTTATTATACCGCTTTCTCTTTCAAAACCGCTTGGATTTGCTTGCGTTCCCTTAACGGATGCAATCACCTGGCTGATGCTGGCCCTGTTCTTAACCCCGGCTTACTTCTATGAAATCAAAAAGCTTAAAAAGGCACGAAGTCGCGTTAAGGCATTAAATGCATAAAAAAGAAGTGGGAAAATTATCCCACTTCTTTTTTATTTTTCGCTTCTCTTTTTTCAAGGAAAATGGCGGACATTGTAGAAATAAAGCACAGCACCTCAGCCACAATTCCCATATATGACATTACATGAAGATTGTACGAAAAGCTTAAGCAATTGATTATTATGCCGCAAACCCTGGCAACAGGAACACTTTTTTGCCAGAAGGAAAATATTGCAATTGTTGATGCAACGGCCGGGGCAAGACTAAACCAATCATCATTCCAGGTCAATATTATTCCCGTCCACATTATGGCCAGGAAAACGAACAGCCACAGCTTACTTGCAAATATTTTCACACGGTCACGGTTAATAAAAACTGTTTCCCTTAAAATATTCGTCGAATTGGTAATAACAGCGGCTGGCGCACCAATCAGAAGATAGTGTACAGCCCAAAGAATATCCATAAGTCGCTTTTTCTTAAGCACCTTTTTCATGTCCGAGCTGCGGTAAAGCATAATGTACACAGCAACCGCGGCCGCTCCTATTATTTGCGCAACTATTTCAATTGGTTTCATATTCAAGCCCTTCTCCTGTTCTCTTGTCTGAATTTTGTGGGGGTAACCCCATATTCCCTTTTAAATGCGGAATAAAATACATCATACACTGAAAAGCCGCACGCGGTTGCAATATCCGAAATGCTTTTTTCACTGTATATTAAAAGTCCCTCCGCCTGTGTAAGCCGGTAAAGCAAAAGATATTTATGCACGCTTTTGCCGGTAAGCCTCTTCACAAGCTTGTTTACATAAAATGAATGATAACCCAAATAGGCACCGATTTCCTCATTATCCAGCTGTGGGTCGGCATAATTGCGCTTTATGTAGGAAATTGCCGCTTCGGCAATCTTTCCGTTTGAGCTTTCAACCTGCGTTCTTACCCTTTCAGCCATGGCGCAAACAATTATTTTCATGTAACCGGAGCTTTCGCTTCGATACATAAGGCGCCTATCCGAAAAGGTTTTATAAAGCTCCCTGAAAAGCTCCTCGAAGGCCGCGCAATGCTCCATGTAAATAAAGTCACCGAAAAAATCAAAGCCGCCAATTTGCGGAACGCAAATTGCCTTATCCTCCTCATATTCAAATGAAGGACGCGGAAAAAACGCGCGTTCCTTTTCGCAATCATCCTGAGTAAAATCAAAATTCACCACATAGTGCGCAAAATCGCTCGAGGTATCAACAAGTGCATATTCACAGCCGGACGGAATGTATAACATTCCGCCCTTTGCGACTATGCGGTCTGAACCGCCGATATGCACTTTTACGCTTCCCTCGGTCACATAGAAAATTCTGCAGTCAATTCCCTTTCTCGGATAATGCTCCCACACAGGTGCCTCAACATACATAATATTGCGGACAAACGGGTTAACATTGCAAAAATCCATTTTTACCCTCTTTTTATATCATAGGTTTCGTTATTATAGTCAACCGTGATAACAGTTCCGTCAGAGTAAACGGTTTCAAACACGCCGTCTGCCAACTTCTTATGGCTGTCCATAAACTCATACTGCAAATAGCCGTAATCCTCAACAAACTTGCTTGCTTCCTTCATGGCGCTGATGCACGCATCCATTTCCTCCTCGGTAGCGCAATAAAGGTCAATATCACCCATCCAGTTTTTCTTATCGCCGAATTTGCTGTAAAGATACATAAGGGGTCTTCCGCCAAGTTCAAGCATTTTAAGGAAGTATTTCTTGCCCTTAAGATTGTAATTTACGGTATGAGATGAGGGGTTTGAAAGCACAATTCCGTGATAAAGTATTTGCCAAAGCGGAACATCTCTGTCAAACAGAGGCATGTTCTCGGTCGGCTTAACCTCAAAGCGGAAGCTTGCATACATGATGTAGTCAACATCCTTATTCATGTAATCATACCACGCCTCCGACTGGAAGCCGCCGAACAACTCCTTTGAAAGAATGGCAAGCTTTCTGTTGTACTCCCACGCCTCACGTCTTGAAATGCCGTGCTTTTCGTCATAGCACTTTTCGGGCATGCAGGCAGTTAATTCATCAATAAAGTGAAGGCCGGAAAATCCGTATTCGGCAACTTTGGGCAAATCCGTCTTTCCGTAAACCTCGTAAGCGGTTTTTGCGCAAACATGGTAGGGTGCACCGCCGGAAAGGCCGCCGGAATTTACATATCCCATTCTCATCATCGGCTCGGGCTTTCCGTCAACAATCTTTTTGGTTGTAAGGTCCGGATCCCAGTTATCGGCAACCTCATAAGCACAAACGCTGTTTGTGTGTGCAACAACCTGATAGCCGTAGCCCTGAGCCTTTTTGATAAAGGCCTTGAGCTCATCATCCGTTCCGTACTCGGGTGCAACGGGCACCTGCTGCGGAAATCTTCCGTCATGGCCGCCCTGACCCCAACCGACAAGGCAAATTTCCGTTTTTCCTATGCCGGCCTCATGCATCTTATCTACAAGCTCGTTAAGCTTCTTTATATCCACCTTGACCAAAAGCGGAGGCTCGTTTTCATCATTCTGATGCATAACAGGTGTGGGCACGGGCTTCCAACCCATTCTTATTCTAAACTCGGTAGAATCTGCCGCATACGCAAGCGCCGGGCGCCCCTTCATGCGCTCCTTAATCGGAACACAGCCGTGAGCAAGAAGGTATTTTCTGTATTCTCTGCCCATATCCGAATATGATGCATTGGGCATTTTCTTAATCATGAAAACAAAATCCTCTTCCGGGTCATCCCCTTCAAGTCTGATTTCCGGCTTCATGTAATAAACATTATTTAAAACCGCAATATAATATGCCAAGTCGTAAGCCATGGTGATTGCCTGGAAGCAAGCGGCATTTTCGCACTCACCGACACCGGCAATTGCCATTGATGTAATCTGGGTGCGCCATTCCTTATCCGCACGCTCCTTAAACTCCGTCATAACAACGCCGTTGCCACAGTCCACGGGATAAAACATATATCCGTTCTTACATTCATTGACGAAGCCTTCGTATTCAATGCTCATTCTTTCAATGTTCTTGCCGGTAATATCCGCCTGCTTTACGGTATAGGTCGCCGCGCTACCCTCTTCCTTAACGGAAAACGGTGCTTCAAAGCTTGTTCCGTCCTTACAAACGCAAATTATTTTCATTTTTTACTCCTCCTTTTTTCTACATTATATCACGAAGGAACAGCGTATTCAACATTAATTTCAAAACAAAAAACTATAAAAACAAAACTAATCAAAAACATCCGCAACCGCGGATGTTTTTCTTCGCATTTTTTACTTTATCATTATAAACGTTCCCACGCCGATTAATATGCATCCTATAAGTGATTTTGCGGTAAAAGGCTCATGAAAAACCAAAAATCCCAAAGCAAGCGTTATTATAACGCTTAGCTTATCCACAGGTACTACCTTGGATATATCTCCGATTTGCAAAGCCTTGTAATAGCAAAGCCACGATGCGCCTGTTGCCAGTCCCGACAAAATTAAAAATATCCAACTTTTTTTGTCAATTTCCGTTATTGTACCCTGTGAATCTGTAATAAAAACCATACACCAGGCCATAACAACGGCAACAACGCTTCTGATTGCCGTTGCAAGATGTGAGTCAACACCTTCAATTCCCATCTTTGCCAAAATTGATGTCAATGCCGCAAAAACAGCCGACAGTAACGCATATATAAGCCACATAAAACCACTTCCTGCGCTAATAAGTAATTGCCGAGGTTGTATAATTAACCGCCTTTTTAAGCTCGGTCGGAGCAATCTCCAACTGCAATCCGATACGCCCCGCACTTACATAAAACTTATCCAAGCCAAGTGCTGACTCATCAATAACCGTTTTGAACTGCTTTTTCATTCCCACCGGTGAACATCCGCCCCTTATGTATCCTGTAACCTTATTAATATCCGCAACGTGTATCATTTCCACGGATTTTTCGCCGACGGCCTTTGCCGCCGCCTTAAGGTTAAGCTCCTTTTCAACCGGAATTACAAACACATAATGCTCGCCGCCCGGTGATGCGGTTACC
>CAZITC010000126.1:0-4515 GCA_964542085.1 uncultured Ruminococcus sp.
TTTTCAAAGTATTCCGATTGCGGAGTACATAGCTATTTTTTGAAGCTTAAAATCAAAAAGGCCTCATCGCTTTTATCGCAGGGAAAAACCGTAACGGAAGCCGCCTATCTTTTGGGCTTTTCCGACCAAGGCTATTTTTCCCGTGCCTACCTTCGCGAAACAGGCATTTCCCCCTCACGTGTTAGGCATAAGGGTGCAGAACGCGACATGTCTTAAAAAGACTTGCCGCCTTTTTGGGGAGGTAATCCGAAATACGCCCATATTCTCACTCACGCGGCATAATTAGAAGCCGGAGCATATCCAAATACACCGCGCCAAGGTTTTTTCTTTCCACATCATAGGCGGCAACAAGGTCACATTCGCAAACGCCTTTTCCGTTTTTTTCAAGGCTTGCCCTTCCTATAACTGTGCCCTTTTTAACCGGTGCCTCTATCATTTCCTCAAGCTTTATCACAAGCTCGGGCGCATCACCCTCGCCACGCGGCGAAAGTGTATAAAGCGGAGCGGAAAGAAGAGCACCTACCCTTTCCTTCTTGCCGCGGCGCACCGTTACCGTGCCTATCGGCACCTCCAAATCGTCATAGCACTCCGGCGTAAAATTATTAAAGCCGTAATCCAACAGCGTTCGCGCATTGTCAAACCGCTCCTTAGAGCTCGGCGCCTTCATCACTACCGCGATGAGCGACATTCCGTTTTTTTCCGCGGTTGCCGATATACAGCACCCGGCGCCGGAGGTGGAGCCTGTTTTAAGCCCGGTTGCACCGTCATAAAACCGAATAAGCCTGTTTGTATTTGCAAGGTTAAAAGTGCCGTTTCTCAGTGAGTCTGTCCAAATTGTTGTAAACGAAATAATTTCCCGGTGCTTCAAAAGCTCCCTTGACATAAGCGCAATATCGAAGGCGCTTGCTTGGTGCCCGGGCGCATCTAACCCATTTGTGTTCACAAAATGGGTGTTTTTCATACCAAGCTCCTCTGCCCTTTTGTTCATTTCCTCCACAAAGGCCTCCTCCGAGCCGGAAATGAACTCGGCCATGGCAACGCATGCATCGTTTGCGCTGGCAACGCAAATTCCCTTAATCAAATCGCGAACAGTCATTTTTTCGCCGGCATCCAAATAAATTGTGGATCCGCCCATCGACTTTGCCCGCTCCGATGCGGTAACCTCCGTATCGTATGAAAGACTTCCGTCCTCTATCCGTTCCATAATCAGTAAAAGCGTCATAATTTTTGTAACGCTTGCCGGCGCAAGCGGCACATCCTTATTAAACGAAAAAAGCACCTCACCGGTATTCGCACACATTAAAACCGCACTTTCACAGTTAAGCTTCCCCTCAAAGGCGCAAAGCTCACGTGAAAACAACAGCATAAGCACGGCAACTGCCGCAATTATTTTTTTCATATTAAAACCCCCTCGGCATATTTATATATACTGGCAGGGGTTTGTATGCTTTCAATTTTTAATATAGCCCAGCTCCGCCATGCTTTCAAAGCGCTTGCCACCCACAACAATATGGTCGTAAAGTCCAATGTTAAGCGGCTTTAGCGCCGAGGCAATTTCGTTCGTCATATCAATATCCTGCTGTGACGGGTTTGTAATGCCCGAAGGGTGATTGTGGCACAGAATAAGATATTTTGCATCCGAATTAAACGCAATCTCCACAATTTTTCTTATGCTTATTTCCACCTTATCGTAAAGCCCGCGAGAAATAATTCTTGCATTGACAATCGAACAGCGGCTGTCCATGCAAATAACGGCCAGCGCCTCCTCCGGCTCATTGCCCACAAAATCCACGCAAAATAAGCCTGCATCGTTTGATGTTGTAATAACAGGCCGTTCCTTTGCCCATTTTGATTTTGCATATTCTGTTTGTAGCTTACCGAGAGCTGATAAATAAACCGCAACCTCACGGCCGACCCCGTTCACTTTGGCCAGTGAGTCCGTATCCGCATCAAGCACACGGGAAAGCGAGCCGAATTTTTTAATCAGCTCATGCGCTATCGGATTGGTGTCCACCCGAGGAATTACGTAAAAAAGAAGCATTTCCAAAATCTCATGCTCACACCATCCGTCAAAGCCAACCTTGCGAAACTTTTCCCTTACCCTCTCTCGGTGATTGCTGTGCACATTTTTGTCCATTACGTCCTCCGAAGCAAATTGTGCTTTGCTGAAGGAACAATCTGCCGTGGCATTTTTCAGCGGCTTTCCTTCAGTCAAGCAAAAGTAAATAATACAAATTTTATATGCCTTTTCCGATGTAATAAAAAAAATCCCGTCATACTGACAGGATTTAGTTGGTGACCTTATAGGGAGTCGAACCCTAGTTTGAGCCGTGAGAGGGCTCCGTCCTAGGCCACTAGACGATAAGGCCGATTACCTTTTATATTATATAACACTTTTTTTCATTTGTCAAGCATTTTTTTGCAAATTATAAAATTCTTTTACTATTTGACTGAGCGCTTTTTTTGTGCTATAATAATTGTAACCGAATTGGCATTTCGGAATTTTTCAAGATAAAACGGAGGGAATATTTATGGCCGGAACAATAATTACAATCGGCAGACAGTACGGAAGCGGAGGAAGATCCACAGGTAAGGAATTATCGAAAATGCTGGGTATTCCTTTTTACGACCGCGCAATTGTTGACCTTGCCGCAAAGGAAAGCGGCCTGGATGCAGACTTTATTTCGGACGGTGAGCAGAAGGTAACGGCAAGCATGCTTTTCAACATTGCCGCAATGAACTACTGCGGTTATTTTACTGATGCAACAAACACCCTGACAGATAAAATTTATCTTGCGGAAAGTAAGGTTATTTCATCTGTTGCATCCGAAGGCCCGTGTGTTATCGTCGGCCGCTGCGCGGACTATATTTTAAGGGACGGGTTTGACATTTTTAAGGTATTTATGTATGCAAGTGACCCTGTAAGAGCTGAGCGCATTATGAAGGAGCAAAATGTTTCCGAAAAGGAAGCCTTAAAGCTTTTGCGCCAGTCCGATAAGCGCCGTTCAAGGCATTATGAGCATTATACCGGCCTTTCCTGGGGTCAGCCGGAGCATTACGACCTTATGATTGACAGCGGAAAAATTGCTCCTGAAACGGCGGCAAAGCTTATTGCAACCGCCATTGCAAAATAACATGGCCTTACCAAAAAACGCAACGTTTAAGGTTAAAGCGGAATACATTTGGGATTATTACAAATGGCACATTGCGGCCGCCGTGCTTATTGCGGCGGCTGTTTCCCACTTGCTTTTTTCGTATTTTAACAAAAAGGACTTTGACTTTGAAATAATTTATTCCGGCACAAGCTATTACGCCTCTTCCGCTGAGGCGGCCATTGCCTCCCTTGCATCAGAAGGGCCGGACGTTAACGGCGACGGTGAGAAAACGCTTCATTTTGACCAATTTTCTTACAACGATATTCAAAGCCCGGAATATAAAATGACCATGTCGGTTACTCTTCAAAACATTGTTGCCGGCGGCAAGGCAAAAATGCTGTGGCTTGATTATGAGCGCGCCACAGCCCTTACCGAGGCTATGGGCGATTATCTTGTCCCGGCCTCTCTTTACACTCCCTATGCAGAGGAGGGCGCGCTTTGCGTAAGCGTTTCGGAAAGCAGGCTGCTTTCCGAAAAAGGCATTAACGCAGACGGCCTTTATTTAGCATTGATAAAAGCAGACTCCTCCGACTCCGAGGCGGCGGACGGCATTTTAAAGCTTGCCGAAAAAATTTGCGAAAAATAAGGATGATAAATTATGATACTTGCGGTTGATATCGGAAATTCAAACATAGTAATCGGTGCAATTTCCAAAGGTGAAATTTTATTCATCTCCCGGCTTGAAACAAACCATAACCGCCTGGAGGATGAATATGCCACCTACATAAAAGGAATTTTGGAGCTTTACAATGTGGATAAACAGGCCTTTGAAGGGGCAATAGTATCCAGCGTTGTGCCTCCCCTTTCCGATGTTTTGGCACACGCCGTTAAAAAGCTTATCGGCAAGGAGCCAATGATTTTAGGCCCCGGCATAAAAACCGGCCTTAACATAAGAACAAACAACCCCGGCCAGCTCGGAAGCGATATTGTGGCAAACAACGTTGCCGCGTTGGAGCTTTATAAGGGCCCTGTTATTGTTATTGATATGGGCACAGCAACAACCGTTTCCGCAAGCGATGAGGCAAGCACGTTTTTGGGCTGTGCAATCATGCCCGGCGTTACCACTTCGCTCAATGCGCTGACCAAAAAGGCGGCGCTTCTTCAGGAAATAAGCTATTATGCACCGGAGCACGTTATCTGTCAAAACACCGCGGACTGTATGCGTTCCGGCATTGTTTACGGCACCGCAAGCATGGTGGACGGCATGGTGGGCCGCTTTTTATCCGAGCTTAAAACCGATGCCAAGGTAATTGCAACGGGCGGCCACGCAAAATACATTCTTCCCCATTGCAAAAATAAAATAATATATGACCCCAACCTGCTTTTGTCCGGGCTTTATATTATTTACCACAAAAACATC